>JAYTRE010000299.1:0-10718 GCA_043746395.1 Pseudonocardiales bacterium | reverse complement strand
CCCGCCCGCTGAAATGCCCGGCGAAGGAGCGCTAACCGCGACACCTCCGAGCGGCGCCAGAACATCCGATCTGTGCACCCAAGGCGCATCTCTCCCGTGCCGATCTCGGCGCGCAGATCGACGGTTAGGGCAGTCTGATCCTGACGATAGTTGCCAGGCCGTCGTCGGTCATTTCGGTCTCGGATGTCACGGTGTAAACGCCCATCTCCGCTCGCTCCGTACCGTCGTTGTCCTTGAACTGCTGGCCGTGGACGAGATCGGAGTCGGTTTCGACGTCCCCGTCCTTGCGGCCGCCCTCGTACTTGTAGAGGCCCATTCCCCTGTTTCTCGGCAAGCCGGAGGCTCGAGGAGTCGTCGCTGCAATCCGCATTGCGGTCGGTCCCGAGCACGCGCCCTTCTGGTGAGGCGCCGTGGTGAGCGGATATCCATCCATCCGCGCTGGTGCCGAAGCCGGCCGGCGACGCGCAGATCGACGGCTCCCGAGCGGGCACATCGTGGTGTGAATGGATGTGGCGGAAGATCCAAGCTGCTCAGGTTCGCTCGCAGGTGGCGTGTTCTCGCCTGGCTGTTGGCCCGGCCGCGGCCGGATCGGCGCGTTAGCGTCACCGCCCGATCGGGAAACCGCCCTGCTGACGACGCTGCTTGCCGATCTCGATGAGGTACGCGTAGTCCGCGGGGCTAGCCACTCGCGCCAGCATCGCGTCCTTGAGCACGAACTGGCGCATGTTGTGGGCCGCGTTCTCGCGAGGACGGCCGTCTTCGTCGATGATCTCCACGACCACTCTGCTGGTTGGCTCAGTCGGCTCCTCGACCAGCCGGACTCGCCAGGCGTTGATACCTCCGATGTCGATGTAGCCGCTCCAGGTGCGCAGCCGGATCGCGTCTCGTCGTTGCCATCTCTCGGCAAGTTGACCTTGCGTCCAAACGTAGGCGGCGGTGACCGCCGAGGCGCCGGTCGCCATCGTGGCGAAGGCTGCGCCCACGTCATACCAGGCCACTACGAACCTCCCTGATCGTGTCGGCTAGTCAAACGAGCGCCACTCCGAGCTGGTCGAGCGCCTGAAGTCCGGCGACGGCCAACTCGTTGGCCTGGGCACAAGCGATACGGAACTCGTCTTCGCTCGTCCACCGCGGCGCATCGGTCCAACTGACCGTGCGCTCCTCCTCGTCGAGGATCGACCACGCGTTCCAGACCCCGAGCAACCCGAAGTGGCTGTAGTCGGACAGGTCGGCGTAGACGACCTTCATCTGCTCAACGTCGTCCTTCACAGCGTGGAACATCGCCTCGAAGCTCTTCTTGCCCGGTCGCCCCTCACCGGGTCCGTGGATGAGGTACTCGGCGTAGGTGGGGTTGCGTCTCGTGTACGAGGCGATGGTGATGACCTCGGCCCGGGCACGCAGCAGCGGCAGCACCGCATGCGGGTTGCTGGCCTCGATCTCACGGATCACCCCTCGTGCAGGCCTCGCATCCGTGCGACGAACGACCCGAACAGCATCGCCGTCGAGGTGAGCCCCTCGGCGTGCTCCATGTGTTGTCGCGCGACCGCCGTGTACCGCTGCGGGCTCCCGCGTCGGGCGAGCTGGAGTGCAGCGTCACGCTTGGCATACGGGGTGAGGTCGAGAAGCTGGCGTTCCGCCGGGGTGTCCCTCATGGGACCAGCATCGCAGCCCTGTCTCGCCACCCCTGCGGAACCGGAGCGAAGCGATCGCCCGCTTGTACGACACCGACAAAACCCCGCTCACCTCATCTCGGCTAGATCCGTGCGCCCAAATGGATCCATCTACGCGTACGTCCTGCGACCGCTGGCTCACGCAGATCGACGGTTCGGCGCGCTGTCCTCACCGCCTCTGGCGGGATCTGAAGTCGCTACAACCGGCCGTCGGCGTAGCGGTGGCGGCCTCCTCATCGGCGACCGCCGCCCGCAGCAGCTCCAGCGTGGACTCAGCCAGCCCGGCGCGGGGTTGACGGTCATTTGACGGTCATTCGGAGTATCAAGATCCACTAGTGCGATCATGGAAAATGACTGAAGGCCCCGGAATCCGGGGCTTCGTCGTTGTAGCGGGGGCAGGATTTGAACTGCGACCTCTGGGTTATGAGTGCTTCGGGCCGTTATCGTCAATGCGGTTACCCTCGTCGTCCCAGTGCGCGACGACCTTCTTGGACGGCTGGACGCGTGGCGGCTCCCCTGGTTGCTTGGGGTAGTTCGGCGGGTACGGCGCGTCGCCGAGCTTGCGGTCGACCTCGTCGCGGTCGGCCCATTCCAGCAGCGGTTCGATAGACCAGACGGCGTCGTCCATACCGGCGTGCAGATCGCCGAGCTGCGCGAATCTGGCCGGCATCGTGGCTATCGTGAAGTCACGCATCTCGACGTCGGGGAGCTCGTCCCAGGTCACCGGAGCCGACACGGGCCCCCAGGGAAAGCCGCGCACACTGTAACCAGAAGCGATCGTCCGGTCGCGCGCGTTCTGGTTGTAGTCGAGGAAGATCTGTTGGCCGCGTTCCTCCTTCCACCACGCGGTGGTGACCAGGGTGGGGGCGCGTCGCTCGATCTCGCGGGCAAAGGCCAGCGCGGCGCGGCGCACCTCTCGGAAGCCGAAGGTCGCCTCGATGCGGACGTAGATGTGGATGCCGCGCGATCCCGAGGTCTTGGGCCAGCCGGTCGCCCCCAACTCCGCGAGCGCTTCGTGCACGATCCCGGCGGCGACCTTGGCCTCGGCCAGCCCGGTGCCCGGCTGCGGGTCGAGGTCGATGCGCAACTCGTCGGGCCGTTCAGTGTCGGCGCGGCGCGAGGGCCACGGATGGAACTCGACCGTGGACATCTGCACCGCCCACGCCACCGCCGCAAGTTCAGTGACGCACAACTCGTCGGCGCTGCGGCCCGACGGGAACCGCACCGTCACCGTCTCGACCCACTCCGGAGCGCCTTTGGGCAGCCGCTTCTGGTAGATCTTCTCGCCGTCGACACCGTCGGGGTAGCGGTGCAGCATGCACGGCCGATCGCGCAACGCCCGCACGATGCCGGGGCCCACGGACAGGTAGTAGTTCAGCAAGTCGAGCTTGGTCTCGCCGCGGGCCGAAAAGTAGACCCGGTCGGGATTGCTGATCCGGACGGTGTGCGGCCCGACCGGCTGCTCGACGCTCTGCGACGGCATGGTGTCGAACGTAGCGTGCGGGCCGTGTCGGCGCCGGGCCCTACGGTCGACGGCATGACCGTGCCGCAGACCTTCGACCCGTTCGACAGCATCGCGACGGACTCCGCCGGGCTGGCTGACGCCGCCGCCGGCAACCTCACAGCGGCGGTCGCGCAGTGTCCGGGCTGGAGCGTCGCCGACCTGGTGCGCCACCTGCTGGGCGCCCTGGCCGAGGGCGCCCAGCCCCTCACGGAACCGGTACGCGTGCAGGCCGACGACGCCGGCCTGACCTGGACCCTCGTACCCGCAGACGGGCTGCTCACCTGGCGCCGGGGCCCGCGGCCGGCCGCGACGGCGGTGTGCGGCACGGCCTCGGACCTGCTGCTGTGGCTCTACGGCCGACGCTGCACCGACGAGCTCGCCGTCACCGGGGCGCTCGGGTCCGCGCACCGCGTGCGCGCCTACACCGCGACCGACTGAGTCCTACGCTGGGCCGGTGCGAACTGATGAGCGGTGCGACGACGAGGGCGAGGACCCCTCCTGGGCCTCGGCCTACGTCGACGGCGCGTGGGGCCGCACTGCCAACCCCAACAGCGTCGACGGTGAGCTGCAGAACATCGCGGCATTCAGCGCCGGCGCGGCACGCCTGACCGGCCCGCGGCGCCTGGCCACCCGGCTCGTCGTGTGGGCAATCCTGCTGGGCTTCAGCGGGGTCATCGTCTTCGGCGTCGTCGGCATAGTCAGGATCTGGTAGTGCCGAACCGGCTGTCCCGTCGGTACCGTCGAGGGATGGACTGTACCGATGACCTCCCTGCCCCGGTCGTGAGCAAGGCCGACTCGGACTGGCGCGAACAGCTCACCCCCGACGAGTACGCGGTGCTGCGGGAGGCCGGTACCGAACCGGCTTTCGTCGGCGAATACACCGAGAACCACCGGGTCGGCGTCTACCGCTGCCGCGCCTGCGGCACCGAACTGTTCCGCAGCGAGCACAAGTTCGACTCCCACTGCGGCTGGCCGAGCTTCTTCACCCCGCTCGCCGGCGAGGCGATCATCGAGCGTCCCGACCGGAGCCTGGGCATGGCGCGCACGGAGGTCATCTGCGCGAGCTGCCACAGCCATCTCGGCCACGTCTTCGCCGGCGAGGGATACGGCACGCCGACCGATCAGCGCTACTGCATCAACTCGATCTCGCTGACGTTTCAGGAGCAGTAGCCGCCGTCACGGCAGTGCGGCGACGATGTCGCCGACGCTGCGCCGGCTGCCGGTGTAGAACGGCACTTCTTGGCGCACGTGGCGACGCGTCTCGGAACCGCGCAGGTGTCGCATCAGGTCGACGATCCGGTGCAGCTCGTCGGCCTCGAACGCCAGCATCCACTCGTAGTCGCCGAGCGCGAACGAGGCCACGGTGTTCGCCCGCACGTCCGGGTACTCCCGGGCAAGCTGGCCGTGCTCGGCGAGCAGCGCCCGCCGTTGCTCATCGGGCAGCAGATACCACTCGTAGGAGCGCACGAAGGGATACACGCACACGTAGGCCCGGGGCGTCTCGTCGGCCAGGAACGCCGGGATGTGGCTCTTGTTGAATTCGGCGGGACGGTGCAGGGCCATGTTTGACCACACCGGGTCGAGGTGCGCGCCGAGGGCCGTGCGCCGAAACCGACCGTAAGCATCCTGCAGGGCATCCGCGGTGCCGGCGTGCCACCAGATCATGACGTCGGCGTCGGCGCGCAACGCGCTCACGTCGTAGGTCCCCCGCACCGTCACGTCCTTGGCAGCGAGCTGGTCGAACAGCTCGTCGACCTCGGCGCCGAGGGGCGCGCGGTCGGCGGCCCCGATCGGGCGAGCCGCCCGAAACACCGACCAAGCGGTGTAGCGGATGACGTCGTTGAGTTCGCGCGCCTGCTTGCCGTCGGTCATGACCGTCATTGTGCTCGGGGCGCGAGCGGGCCGAGCAGCTGCCCCACGGCAGCGCGTGCCGAGGCGATGCAGGCCGCAATGCCCACCCCGTCATAGCTCGCGCCGCACACCGCCAGAGCTGGCACGGCGGCTACCGCGGCCCGGATCCGCGCCACCCGGTCAACGTGACCGACGGCGTACTGCGGCAGGCCACCGCCCCAGCGGCTGACCAGTGCGTCCACCGGCTCGGCCACGATGCCGTACAGGGTGCGCAGGTCGCGGCGGACGATCTCGACGAGCGCCGCGTCCTCACGCTGCAGCAGTTCGGCCTGCCCGGCCCGGCCGATCGAGGCTCGCAGGACGGTGAGGCCGCCGGCCGGCAGCGGCCACTTCTGCGAGGAGAGGGTGACGGCCTTGACCGTAAGCGCCTCGCGCGCCCCGACGAGCAGCCCACTGCCGGGCGGCAAGGCCAGCTCCGGGTAGGCCAGGGTGATGATCGCCACGCTGGCCGAGTCGATCAACGACAGCTCCGCAGCCGCGGCCGGTGCCACGCCGCTGAGCAGGCGGGCCGCCTTCGCCGGTGGCGTCGCGACGATCACCGCGCCCGCCACGACGAGCTCCGGCTGCCCGGCCGGCCCGCACTCCAGCGCGAAGCCGCCCGGCGTGCGCGCAATCGCGCGGACGGTGACGCCCGCGCGCACAGTGAGCCCGGGCTCGTCCGCCAGCCGGCGCGCCAGCCGTCCCAGTCCGCCGGCGAGCGAGGCGAACGCCGGTCCCGTGGCCCCGGACCCGGCGGCAATGACCGCCT
The DNA here is from genome assembly GCA_043746395.1 of Pseudonocardiales bacterium. Taxonomy (GTDB): domain Bacteria; phylum Actinomycetota; class Actinomycetes; order Mycobacteriales; family Jatrophihabitantaceae; genus JAYTRE01. The sequence goes on along the minus strand of JAYTRE010000299.1, from coordinate 4,885 downwards.
GCGCCGCTTCGATCAGCGACCCACCGGAGCTAAGCCGGGCCGCCAGCGCCGGCATGGTGGCGCGAAGCGACAGAGCGGCAGAACGACCGGCATAGACGCCGCCAAGCAGGGGTTCCACCAGCCGGTCGAGGACCTCGTCGCCCAGGCGGGAGCGGACGAGCTCGCCCACGGCGACGTCGTCGTCGAGCGGTGGAAGCGGCGGCAGGTCCGGCTCGGCGGCCAGACCCGCCAGTGCGGCCGGCCCCAGCAGCCCGCTAGCCCGCGCCGCCTCGAGGTCAGCGGGGATGCCGAGCATGGTGCGGGTCGGCAGCGGGTGCAGCGCTCCGCCGGCCCACACCGCTGCGGCCGTCGTGTTCGGCACGATGAGCTGATCGGCTAGCCCCAGCTGCCGCACCAGGTCGAGACCTTCCGGGCGCCGGGCGAGCAGCGACTCGGCCCCGATATCCACCTCGACGCCGCCGACCTCGGCCGTCGCCAGCTTTCCGCCCACCAGGGGCGCGGATTCCAGCACGATCACCTCGGCGCCCGGGATCCGATCGAGCGCGGTGAAGGCCGCGGTCAGCCCGGCTATCCCTCCGCCGATGACTACGACGCGTAGCGATTCAGTCACAGTGAGTGAACTAATTCGACGAGCCGCGTGAGCACCGCCGGGTCGGTCTCGGGCAGCACGCCGTGCCCGAGGTTGAAGATGTGCCCGGCCGCGGCGCGCCCCTGCGCCACGATGCGCCGCGCCTCCCGCTCGATGACCGGCCAGTCGGCGAGCAGCAGAGCCGGGTCCAGGTTGCCCTGCACGACCGCACCGGGCCCGATCCGCCGGGCCGCCTCGTCGAGCGGGATGCGCCAGTCGACGCCGACCACGTCCGCTCCCGCCGAGCGCATCGCGCCGAGCAACTCGCCGGTGCCCACGCCGAAGTGGATGCGCGGCACGCCCGCGCCGGCCAGCGGTTCGAGTACCGCGCGGCTGTGCGGCAGGACGTACTGCTCGTAGTCAGCGCGCGACAGTGCCCCCGCCCACGAGTCGAACAGCTGAACGGCCGCCACACCGGCGTCGATCTGTACCTGCAAGAAGCTCGTAGCGATAGTCGCGAGCCGATCGAGCAGGCTGTGCCAGAGGGTCGGATCGCCGTGCATCAGCGCCTTCGTTCGCGCGTGGTCGCGAGACGGGCCGCCCTCGATGAGATAGCTCGCCAGCGTGAACGGAGCGCCAGCGAAGCCGATCAACGGCGTCGCGCCCAGTTCGGCGGTAAGGCTGCGCACTGCTTCGGTGACATAGCCGACGTCGGCGGCCTCCAGCTCGCGCAGCACGGCCAGGTCCGCTCTCGCCCGGACCGGGTGTGCGACGACCGGGCCGACGCCGGCCACGATGTCGATGCCGACTCCGATCGCGACGAGCGGCACGACGATGTCGGAGAAGAGGATCGCCGCGTCCACGCGGTGCCGGCGCACCGGCTGCAGGGTGATCTCGGTGATCAGCTCGGGGCTCCGGCAGGCATCGAGCATGGCGCTGCCGGTCCGCAGCGCGCGGTACTCGGGCAGCGAGCGCCCCGCCTGACGCATGAACCACACCGGGGGGTGCGGACCCGGCCGGCCGGTGGCCGCCCGCACGAGCAGCGACGGGGCGCTGTCGACGGGGGACGGAGCTGAGGTGGACATCGCCGATCATCGTCGCATGCGCCCTCGGCGCGCCTGCCGACAATCCCGGTGCGCACGTGCAAGTTTGGCCGAGATGACCGACGCGAAACCGCTCCGTCAGGTGGCCGACGTGGACCAGGATCCGATCGCCGTGCTGCCGGTGGACGCCGACACGAGCCCCGACCTGTTCCGGCAGGCCGTGGCCAGCCTGACGCGCACAACCGTCCGCCGGGAAGTTCACGTCGAGCCACTGCGCCCACCGCAGCGCCTCGCACCGTGGAGCTACGCGATCTCCGCCGACGTGCATGGCAGTGACGGCCAGGAGCTCGCCACCGGCCGGCTCGTGCTGCTCCACGACCCCGACGGTGTGGAGGCGTGGGACGGGGTGCTCCGGCTGGTGGCCTTCGCCTCGGCCGAGCTCGATCCGCAGATGGGCGTCGACCCGATGCTCCCCGCCGTCGGCTGGAGCTGGCTCACCGGGGCGCTGGACGACCGGGGCGCGGCGTACCGCGCCGCCGGCGGAACGGTTACCCAGACCACCTCGACCCGCTTCGGTGACCTCGCCGGGCCGCAGACCACGATCGAGCTCGAACTACGGGCGTCGTGGACGGCCGACAACGCGGACCTGACCGCGCACCTGCACGCCTTCGTAGATCTGATTTGTACTGCTGCCGGGCTGCCCCCGGAGGGCGTGACGATCCTGTCCTCCAGCTGAGGTGAGCGGACCAGACGTGCCTTTCGAGGCGTCCGCTGCACCAGCTCCGGCTGATGCAGCCGGAGCGGTCGACGCACCTGTTGCCCCCGCACTGCCTCTGTTGCGCGAACCCGCTGGCGGGGTGCCCGAGCCGCTGACGCGCAGTTCGCAGCTCGCCGAGGTGATCGAGGCGATGCGCCAAGCCCACGGCCCGCTGGCGCTCGACGCCGAACGTGCCTCGGGATACCGCTACAGCCAGCGCGCCTACCTGGTCCAGCTCCGCCGGACCGGCTTGGGGACGGTGCTCATCGACCCGATCGCGCTGCCCGCCCTGACCCTGCTCAACGACGCGATCGGCGGCGCCGAGTGGATCCTGCACGCGGCCAACCAGGATCTCCCCTGTCTCGCTGAGGTCGGGCTTGCGCCAGCGGCACTCTTCGACACCGAACTAGCCGGGCGCCTGCTCGGCACCGACCGCGTCGCGCTCGGCACCATGGTCGAGCAGCACCTCGGGGTGCGCCTGGAAAAGGGCCACTCCGCCGCAGACTGGAGCACCCGGCCGCTCCCCCGCGACTGGCTCGCCTACGCGGCCCTCGACGTCGAACTGCTCATCGGTCTTCGCGACGCACTGGCCGCCGCGCTGCACGCGGCCGGCAAGGACGAGTGGGCCCGCCAGGAGTTCGAAGCGGTCCGCCTCGCCCCGGCGAGCGGCCCGCGCAGCGAACCCTGGCGGCGCGTCTCGGGGATCCACAAGCTACGCAGCCGGCACCAGTTGGCCTTCGCCCGCGCGCTGTGGCACGCGCGCGACGACTACGCCAGCTACCACGACATCGCACCCGGCCGGGTGCTGCGCGACCAGTCCATCGTGGACGCGGCCCGCCTGGGGCCCACGCGCTCCGCTGATCTTGCCGCCCTGGCCGGGTTCGGCGGCCCGCGCCAACGGCGCAACCTGGGACGCTGGATGCAGGCCCTCGACGATGCCCGCGCGCTGCCTGACGAGCTATTACCCGCAACCGCGGCGGCGGCCGGCGACGGCATTCCACCGCCGGGGCGCTGGGCCGAGCGCCAACCCGAGGCCGTTGAGCGGCTGGTGAACTGCCGGGCCGTCGTTACCGACCTGGCTGCCGCGCACACGGTGTTGGCGCAGAACCTGCTGGCCTCCGACGTGCTGCGCCGGCTGGCGTGGGAACCACCCCGACCCGCCGACCCGGCCACGGTGGCGCAGCGATTGGCCGAGCTCGGCGCCCGGCCGTGGCAGATCCAGCTGTGTACCGCTGGACTCGCCGACGCGCTCAACGCCGATCCGCCGTAGGGCGCGGCAACACCGCGGCGACAGATTCAGCAAGCAGGTCAGCGCATCCGGGCAGCGACGCCGGGCGCGTCGCTGCCCACGGTCTCGGCGGTGAAGCGGGGCAGTTCGACCCGGATCGCGAGGCCTCCGAACGGCGGCGCGGCGGCCTGTAGCCGGCCGTGGTGGGACTCGACGATGAGCCGCACGATCGCCAGCCCCAACCCTGCCCCGCGCGTGGCCGTCCGCAGCCGACCCCCACGGCGAAACGGCTCGAAGAGGGTGTCGACGTCCGCTGCCGCGATCACCGCGCCGCCGTTAGCGACGTGGAGCCAGACCCGCTCGGCGGTCGTCCCGGTCGACACTCGCAGCCAACCCCCGGGCACGTTGTGCCGGATCGCGTTCTCCACGAGGTTGCCGATCAGGCGCTCGAGCAGGCGCGGATCGCCCTCGGTGCACGCCGGCTCGGTCTCGGTTTCGACGCTCACGCCCTTCTCCCGCGCCTCGACAGCGACGGCGTCGAGCACGTCCGGCACGAGTGCCGCAAGATCCACCGGTTCGGTGACCTCGAGCTCGCCGCCCCCGACCGCCTGCAGCCGGGCCAGCGTCAGCAACGAGGTGACCAACCGCTGCGCCCGTTCCGCGGCGACCTCGACCACCTCACCCATGCGCCGCAGCTCGGTGAGATCGGCCGTCGGATCAGCGAGGGTGACCTCGAGCTCGGTGCGGATCACTGCCAACGGCGTGCGCAGCTCGTGGCTGGCATTGGCGACGAACAACCGTTGGCTGTCGAACGCGGCGTCCAACCGGGCCAGCATCTCGTCGAAGGTGTCGGCAAGTTCGCGCAGCTCGTCGTCGGGACCACCGAGATTGATGCGCTGGTCGAGCGTCTCGGTCGATAGCGCGCGCGCGGTCCGGGTCAGCTCGGCGATCGGGCGCAGCGCCTGCTTGGCCAGCAGGTAACCACCGGTGGTGCCGATCACCACGATGATGCCGAAGTAGATCAGCCCGGTGTGCAACAGGTAGTCGACCGCCTGGGCCCGGGTGTCGCGCCCAATCTGGCTCGGGTCGATCAGTCGGACGTGACCCGCTTGGTCGCGCAGCGTGACCTGTCCGACGGTGTTGAAGAAGGGCAGCCGCGCGATGGATCGGTCCAGCAGGACGATCGACGTGAACAGCAACGACACGCCGACGAGCAGGACCAGCCCGCCGTACAGCAGCGCCATGCGGATGCGCAGAGTCGGGCGGAAAAGTCTCATCGCTCGATCCCA
>JAYTRE010000298.1:0-1758 GCA_043746395.1 Pseudonocardiales bacterium | reverse complement strand
CTGCTGCGCGCGGTCGAGGAACGGCATCCACGGCGCGCTGGGCAGCGTCGGACCGATGATCCGGTAGCGCTGGGTCACCAGCTGCCCGCCGGCGTTCAGCGTCGGGTCGGTGTCAGCTGGAACGACACCTCCGGACGGGCGGAAGGTGCGCGTGAAGCTCCACGCGTCCCCGTCGTAGTAGTCGACGTTCGCGACTCCGAAGTAGGCGGGCGACCTGCGGTTGACCGAGACCGAGAACACCGGCGTGCCGGTGCTGCGCGGGTCGCTCGGGCGCAGCCCGGCGATGAACGACAGTGGGGTGAGCGGCTGGGAGCTGTTCACCGTCGGGATCCGCTGTGGGGCCGCGGGCTGCTTGGCGAAGGGCGAGGTCTGGGTCGTCGCGGCCGCGATCACCGCCACGAGTGCCGTCGTCGCGATGCCGACGACCAGCCCGCGCAGGGGGAGCAGTGCGTCGGGCTGGGTAGCCTCGGCGGCCCGGTCCTGGCGCACCCACGACTGAGCCACGCGCAGCAGCAGCAGGGCCACCAGCAGTTCGGCGGCCAGGGCGGTGTCGTATACACCTACGTCGCGGGCGTTACCGACAGCGGCACGCACCGTAGCGGCGTAGGACAGGCCGAAGGCGATCAGCCAACCGCAGTGGGGAACGACGGTGAACCAGCGTCGGGCCGCGCACTCACCGGCGACCGCGCCGGTGAGCCAGCACAGCGCGACCGGGGCCACCAGCAGGGTTCGCGGACTCACCAATGGCAACGCGAAGGACAGGATTTCCGCGGGACCACGGACGAGGCCGTGGATGAGGTCGTTCGTACCGGTCGGTTCGCGCAGCACGACGAGCAGGCAGTAGCCGGCGAACGCCATGACATCGATGAGCGCGGTGCGCCACAACTGGCGCACTCCCAGCCGCACGGCGACCCAAGGGACCAGCACGCTCAGGATGGCCGCACCGAACAGGGGAGCCGCCAGCACGCTGGACGGGAACGCCCGCAACCATGGCACGCTCGCGGCGGCATTGGCGATTACGGTCAACGGCAGTACCGACCACGGCACGATGCGACGCATCAGGCGTGGCCCGCGCGCCGCATCAGCTATCGGACTGCTCATGTCCTGACCTGCACATTCCATGCGGCGCAGGCCGCGTCGGCATCCGGTGCGACGATCAGCCGGACGCCGGGGAACGGCGGCGGATCCGATTGCTCGCGGTCGATGCAGACGACCACGAGCCGCTCGAAGCGTCTGCGCAGCGCCGCCACATAGGGCAGATCGTCGGGATCGAGCACGCCGGTGACCACGACGAGGGACGTGCCGCCACGCAGGCGGCGCAGGCCCAACAGCTGGGTCTGCAGCGAGCCGGCCGCCTGCGGCTGCACACCGGTGAGGTGATCGACGAGCGGGGTGACGTCGCGTAGCCGCGGGCCGCCGATCGCCGTGCCATCGGTGAGCCGCAGTTCGACGGGTGCCTTGTTGGCCGACCCGGCTACGAGGACGGAGGCGGCCACGTCGACGGCGTCCTCGAAGGACTGGGCGGTGTAGCGGTCGGGCCGCTGATCGAGCAACACCACGCTGTAGGGCTGCGAGGTGTCGACGTTGTGCTTGACGACGAGCTTGCCCGTGCGGGCCGAGGAGCGCCAGTGCACCAGCCGCAGGTCATCGCCGGCGACGTAGTCACGCAGGCGGTGGAAGGTGATCGTGCCCTGCGGCGAGGTGTCCGACGACGGGCCGTCGAGGTTTGGGGTCTGACCGACCGGCAGGGTGCGAAAG
>JAYTRE010000297.1:0-5163 GCA_043746395.1 Pseudonocardiales bacterium | reverse complement strand
CGCCTGCGCCTGCGCCTTCGGCTGCGGTCCTTATGCCACCGCCGGGCGCCAGCGGGCCAGCCGGGCCTGCAGGTGAGCGGCATACGGCTGCCCAGCTGGTGCGAGTTCGGTGGCGTAGCCGAGCTCACCGTCCAGCAGGGCGTAGAGCCGGCGCTCGCCGTCGACGTGCTCGGCAGTGGCGGTGGGGCTCGCCAAGGTCGTCGCGAGGTCCCAGCGCTGGTCGCCCGCGGTTCCGTTGAAGACAAGCGCCTGCCCGGTGTTGGCGGCCAGTACGGCTTCGAGGTCGTCGGGGCCTGGACCGCGGCGCCAGAAGCCGGCTTCTCGCCACGCCTGGCGGATCACGACGTCGTCGGCATCCACCAGCCAGCTACGGGATTCGTAGGCCAGGAAGGGCCGGCCGTCGTGGGCGAAGCTGAGTTGCTGGCCGAAGCTGAATTCGGCGCCGGTCGAGGCGACGATCCCACTACCGGAACCTCGCCAGACGCCGACGAGCGGCAGCAGGGCGAGCAGCGCGTCATGGATCGGGGCGCCGCAGCGCAGGTCCACGCTGTCCGCCGTGGGCCCGCTCGTCGCGCCAGCGCTCACCGTTGGCCGGCGAAGAGCTTGACGAGGATGTAGACCGACATCGCACCGATCCCCAGGAACGTCGCGATCAGGATGACGAGATAGGTCGCTTCCACACCCGGCAGGATATCCGCACAACCCCGTCGAGTGACGGATCGCCATGTCGAGTGACGGATCGCCGCGACGAGTGACGGCAATATGGCCGTCTCTGATCTTGAGGATCCGTCACTCAGTGGGGTTAGTCGGGTTAGTGGGGTTTAGGCGAGGACGAGCGGCACCGGCACCAGACCGGGCTCAGGCGCGTGGACGTCCTGACGCACAGCGCCGTCGCGGTGCAGTACCGACAGCGTCCAGGCACCGGGTGCCGCGAAGAAGCGGAAGTCGCCGGTGGCGGAGGTGACCACCTCGGCAGTGAACTCGCCCGTCGCATCGAGCAACCGCACGTAGGCGGCCGGTACTGGCAGGTCGTCCTTGGAGACGACGCCGTAAATGACGGTCTCCTTGGTCAGGTCGATGCCGGCGGGTAGGGCCGGGATCTGGGCCGGGGCTCCGCACATGCTCAGGCGCCTTTCTCGATCGGCACGCCGACGAGCGAGCCGTACTCGGTCCAGGAACCGTCGTAGTTCTTGACGTTGGGGTGACCGAGCAGCTCGTGCAACGCGAACCAGGTGTGACTGGAGCGCTCGCCGATGCGGCAGTAGGCGATGGTGTCCTTCGAGTCGTCCAAGCCCACCGCGCCGTAGAGCGCACGCAGGTCGTCGTCGGACTTGAAGGTGCCGTCCTCGTTCGCGGCCTTGCTCCACGGCACGTTCAGGGCCGTCGGGATGTGGCCCCCGCGCTGCGACTGCTCCTGAGGCAAGTGGGCCGGGGCGAGCAGCTTTCCGGAGAACTCGTCCGGCGAACGGACGTCGACGAGGTTCTGGGTGCCGATCGCGGCAAGCGCTTCGTCGCGGAAGGCGCGGATCGAGGTGTCCTGCTCCTTCGCGGAGTACCGCGTGGCCGCCCGTGCCACCGCATCCGAGCTGAGCTCGCGGCCGTCGAGCTCCCACTTCTTGCGGCCGCCGTCGAGGAGCTTGACCGACTCGTGACCGTAGAGCTTGAAATACCAGTAGGCGTAGGCAGCGAACCAGTTGTTGTTACCGCCGTAGAGCACCACGGTGTCTTCATTGGCGATGCCCTTGGCCGACAGCAGCGCGTCGAACTGCTCCTTGCTGACGAAGTCGCGACGGACCTGGTCCTGCAGGTCGGTCTTCCAGTCCAGTTTGACGGCCCCGGCGAGGTGGCCGCCGCCGTAGGCCGAGGTGTCCTCGTCGACTTCGACGAACACCACCCCGTCGGTGGCGAGGTTCTGCTCGGCCCAGTCTGCCGAGACGAGCACGTCTGAACGGCTCATGGTGGTCTCCTTGAGTTCGCTACACAGGCAATGGGTGGACATCCGCGGGCAGCCGGACTACCGGGGTCCGCGGTCAGGACGAGCGCAACGCCGGAGCGGCGATCAGTCAAGACGACACAGGTAGCTGCCCACCCGGCACAGGTCGACCGTGCGGCGGGAAGTGAGCGCAATGCTCACGGCGCAGAGCGCGATGCCCATACCCGTCAGCGTAGCCAGGTCCCGCACCTCGGCGCCAACGAGCAGGTTCCACGACCCGGGACGTCGATCTCGCTCACTGAGACGGCGGGGCTGCGCTGAAGGCGACCCCGACGGCCGAGCAGGTGACGAGCAACCCCGCGGCCACCGGGGTGAGCGCGTCCAGCCGCAGTCCGTAGGGCAGCGGCGGCAGCGGGATCGGCACGCTGAGGCTGGGCGTGAGCTGGTTGACGACCAGGCTGGGCAGGCTGATGCCGGCCACCGACAGGCCCCGGACCCGCAACCAGACCCCGCCTGTCGGCGCGAGGGAGAGCACCGCCTCGCCGCTTACTCGCGCGAGGGTGTTGATCCCCGGCACGGGCAGCGCAGCCGAGGCCACCAAGCGGTCGCGGTCGAACGCCAGGCTCAGCCCGGGGATCCGGCTGGCGCGGGCGAGCTCGCCGTAGGGCAGCACAAGTTGTCCCTGCACGCGTTCACACCGCAGCGCGATGGCGCGATCCCCGAGCAGGCCCCGCGGCGCAAGCCTTACTCGGTACAGGTGTGCGTTGAGCGTGGCCCCCGCCACGTCCCCGATCTGCAGGCCGCCACCGGAGACCTCGACGTCGCCATAGCAGCCCCGCAGCGCCTGCGTCAGGAAAACGGTGCCGTGCACGCGCACCGACGGCGGGTGCCCGAAGGGCCTACCAAGATAGGCCGAGGCCCGGCGTTCGACGAGGCTCAAGCACACGCGATCGGCCAGCGCGAACCCGAGGGCAATGACGACGACCGCGGCCAGCACGACGAATGCGACGGTCATCGCGACACCCCACCTACCTGCTGCCCTCGATACGCGGCCGTCATCACGTCAGGCGCGGATGGCCAGGCAGAGCAGGAAGGCGACCGGCGCGAGCACGGCGAGCGGCAGCAGCGCCGAGACGACGGGACGGGCCAGGCGACTCACGCCCGACTGCGGCAGGCCCTCGGCAGCCTCGAGGTAGGCGGCACCCACGGCGAGGAACGCGACCAGGGCCCCGAGCGCCGCACCCGTGAACGCCCCCCGCCCACCCGCAAACTGGGCCAGCGAGCCCAGCAGCAGATGCCCGATCGAACCCCCCAGCCCGGCCGAGGCGACGACGGCCAGCAGCCCGCGCGCAACGGCCGGATCGAAACGAGGTGCGGCAAGCAGGAGATCGACGCAATGGCCGATGACCAGAGCTCCCGCCGACGCCGCGACCACCCCCGCGACAATCTTGGCGCCGGCCCCGGGACTGGCGAACTCGTGCCGCAACTGCACCAGCGCCGCCAGCCCCACCACCGCCACGAGCAGCAGCCCGGTGGCGCCAATCGAGTCCACGATCCGGTACCGGGCGGCTCCCCGCACGAGTTGATGGACGAACATGGCGGGCAGCGCCAAGGCGAGAACGGCGAGTAGGACGCCGAGGCGGCCATGCGGCCACAGCGAGACCGCGACATCAGCTCCTGCCGCGGCCAACGCGCAGATCACCAGCGCGCCGATGCGTCCCGGCAGCGCCATCCCGAGGAAGACGGCGATACTCAGCGCAGCCTGGACCACGGCGATGGCCACCAGCAGGGGCACCGGGCCGGTGCGGGCGCCGAAGACCAGCAGGCCGCCGGCAAGGGCGGCGCTGACCAGCGCGGCCGGGTGGTTGACGATGACCGCTCCGGGCTCCAGGTCGCCGGGGGTGGCCGCGGGCCGCACGTCCGTCACGCGCGCCATCGTCGCAGACGACGTTGCTAGGCTGTGCGTCGTCAGAGCACATGTGGGCAGCGCCGCCCGCCGAGACGCCCCGTGCGGCCGATTCGGCACACAGTGCTCGAGGCCCCGGCCCGGAGGTCCATATGGAACTTGTCCTGCTGACGGCGGCGAGCCAGCCCACCGCCGAGGTGCTACCGGCACTCGGCCTGCTCGCGCACCGCGTGAGCGTGTTGCCACTGGATGCCGCGGCCTTGGTGGACCGGCAGCTCGGCGACCTGGTGCTGCTCGACGCCCGCCGCGACCTCGCGGCTGCCCGTGCCTTCACCCGGGTCCTCGCGGCGATCGGGTCAGACGTCCCGGTGCTCGCCGTGCTCACCGAAGGCGGCCTCGTCGCGGTTTCGGCGGAGTGGAGCGTCGACGACCTGGTGTTGGACACCGCGGGACCCGCCGAACTCGACGCCCGGCTGCGCCTAGCCGTGGAGCGGCGCATCGCCGCCGCGGACGCCGCGCCTGAGCGCCTCGACATCGGCGAGCTCATCGTCGACGAGCGCACCTACACCGCCCGGCTGTCCGGGCGCGCGCTCGATCTCACCTACAAGGAGTTCGAGCTGCTCAAGTTCCTGGCCCAGCATCCGGGGCGCGTGTTCACCCGCTCCCACCTGGTCCAGGAGGTGTGGGGTTACGACTACTTCGGCGGCACCCGAACCGTCGACGTCCACGTGCGGCGGTTGCGCGCCAAGCTCGGCCCGGAGCACGAGTCGCTGATCGGTACCGTGCGCAACGTCGGCTACAAGTTCGTCCGGCCGATCAGCGATCCGGCTTGCCTGCCGCAGCATGCCAACACTGTCGCTGAGCTGCTCGACCGGCACCCCGGCTGACGGCCCCGATAACGTGGCGGGGTGGCCTACGCGAGAAGCACGCGCGCGCAGCTGAGCGACGCCGATCGGCGCAGCGTGCTGGGTCTGACCCGGGGTGCCGAGAGCCGCGATGGTCAACCACCGCTGTCCGACCAGGCGCTCGCCAGACTCCGGTCGGCCGAGGTGCGGCATCTGCTGGTCCATGACGGCAGCGCACTCGTCGGCTATGCCCAGCTGGACGGCACCGCGCTGGAACTCGTCGGTGAGCCGGATGCGGTGCTGGAGTTGCTGCTCGACGACGCCGAAGGGCTCAGCAGCGAGCTGCACGTGTGGTCGCGCGGGCGGTCCAGCCGGCTCGCGGGCCCGCTCGCCGCACGCGGCTATCACCGCGAGCGGGCCCTGCACCAGCTCCGGCTGAGCGACCTCGCCGGGCAGGCAGCGCCGCTGGCCCGCGGGGT
>JAYTRE010000296.1:0-3958 GCA_043746395.1 Pseudonocardiales bacterium | reverse complement strand
CGGCGAGCCGAAGGGATGGCGCCAGTTCTACCGCGAGGTGCTCGCGACCGAGGGAGCGCCGCTGGTGCGCCATGCCGACCCGGTCGCCCACGCGATCCTCGTCCACATCGCCGCCCGACGGCGAGCACCGCGGCGCCCCGCCCGCCCGTCCGGCCGGCCGCCCGTCGACGAAGCGAGGGTGCGCAGCGAGATCGGCAAGGCCCTCGAAAGCCTCGCCGCCCGTGACGTCCGCAGACCCACGCGGGAGCAGATCGCGGAGGAGATCGGGATCGGCGTCCGAACGCTGAGTCATTGGGTCGAGCACTTCCCCGACGTTCGGCGCGACCTACCCTGACCTGCCCTCCGGGGTCGGCCAACAACTGCCACCCGGGGTTGTCGTCCTCGAAGTAGGCGGGATGATCGCCGAGACTCGTGCTCATGGCACGGGCGATGGAGGGCAGTCTCTCGGACGAGGAACGCCACGCGCTGCGGCAGTCCGCCGCACGCGACCGCCGCACGCCTCGCGAACAAGCGGCCCTCGTCGTGCTTGGCGCGCTGCGGCGCCACGAACGGTGGTCGTCTCGGACGCGTCCGCCGATCGATCCGCGATCCGTCGAGGAGCGGCCATGACGCGTCGGACGCGCCGTCCGGGGCGCCTGCCCCACGGCGCCGCTGCGCACACCACGCGGACCGCGGTCCCGCTTGCGTCGCTCTCGCCGGCGCAGCGGCGACTCGTGCTCGCCTTGATCGAGGCCGGGACAGGGAAACCGTCCCCACGCACCCCGCCGGAGAGGCCAGACGAGGCGGCAGGCGCGGCCACGCCATGAGCGCGCCGTACCAGCTCCTGCCGCCGCTCGACGCCGCCGCCTACGCGGCGCTCAGGGCCGACATCGCCCGCCACGGGGTCCTCGTGCCGGTCGAGCTCGACGAGGCGGGCCACGTCCTCGACGGCCACCATCGACTCCAGGCGGCGCACGAGCTCGGCCTGACCGAGGTGCCGACGCTCGTGCGCACGGGGCTCTCGGAGGCCGCAAAGCGCGAGCACGTCGTGCGCCTCAACCTGCTCCGTCGGCAGCTGGGCCCGGTCGCCTGGGGCGAGGCGTTCCGCGCCTTCGCCGAGGTGCGCGGGCTGGCCGATCGGCTCGGTGGCGCGGGTGGACGACCTGGCGGAAACGCGGACAGCGTGGCCGCGTTGGCGAGCGAGCTCGGCGTCGCGCCGCGCACGGCCCGCCGGCGCCTGCGCCTCGCCGAGGCCTTGGCGCCCCATCCCGACCTCGCGGCGGCGGTCGACCGGGGCGAGCTCGCGGCCTCGCGGGCGCGCGAGACCGCCCGCCGCCGGGACCGACGAGCCGAGCTGCGCGCCTGCCCCGCGCTGCCGCTCCCGCCTGCCTGCGAGCTGCGGCTGGGCGACTTCCGGAGCGTCCTGGCCGACCTCGCGGACGGGTCGGTCGACCTTGTCTTCACCGACCCGCCGTACGGCGCCGAGGCCGTGCCCCTGTACCGCGACCTCGGGCACTTCGCCGCCCGCGTCTTGCGGCCGGGCGGGCTCTTGCTCGCCTATGCGGGCCAGGCGCACCTGCCGGCCGTGCTGGCCGCGCTCGGGGGACAGCTCGCCTACCAGTGGACCTGCGCCATCGTCTACCAGGGTGGGCATGCCGCCCTCGCCTGGCGCCACCTGCGGGTGGGCTGGAAGCCGCTCCTCCTCTTCGCCCGTCCGCCGGTGACGGCCGGACCGTGGTGCTCCGATACGGTCGTCTCGACCGCCGCGGCGGCCGCCAAGGAGCTCCATATCTGGCAGCAGTCGCCGGAGCCGGCGCGCGTCTACCTGCGCCGCCTGACGAGGCCGGGCGGGCTTGTCTGTGACCCGTTCGCGGGCTCGGGGACGACCGCGGCCGTGGCCCTCGCGCTCGGGCGCCGCTTCGTCGGTGCCGAGCTCGACCCCGAGACGTATGCCGTCGCCCGGGGTCGGATCGCGGCCGCTCGGGCGGCGGCACCCGAGCGCGACGGCCTGCCGGCCGCGGGGCAGGCGGCCGACGATGGCTAGCACCGGTGTGCCGCGCGGCGTCGGCGACGCCCACGGCACACCGCCGTCGGCTCGCAGGGGACGGGCGCGCCTGTACCGGATGTCGGCCCAGCAGGCGCTCGCGGCGCTCCCGGTTGGCTCGATCAGCATCGTCGTCACCGATCCGCCGTACACGACGGTCGACCGCCGCGCTGAGGGCGGCCACCTGCGGCGCTGGTTCACAGGCGGCCTGAGCTGGGCGGAGATCGGCATGCTCCTGGCGGTCGCCCGGCGCAAGCTGCGCGCTGACGGGGTCGCCTTCGTGATGACGAACGGCGACGGCCTGCCGGAGGCACTGGCCGCCATGCGCCGAGCCGGCTTCGCCAGACTGCGTCCGATCACCTGGGATAAGCGCGCCCCGGGCTTGGGCGGTGGCCTGCGCCACCAGACCGAGTACGTCCTCGTGGGCTATCTGCCCGGCTCCCGCACGCTCGCCGGCTCCGACCTCGTCTCGGTCGCCGCCGTGGGCCCCGGCACCGCGGGCAGGTACCCGACCGAGAAGCCGGAGGGCCTCGGGCGCACGCTCGCGGCGATCGCCGGCGTGGGCCCTGGCGACGTCGTCCTCGATCCCTTCTGCGGCTCGGGCGCGCTCTTGGTCGGGGCGCAGGAGCGCGGCGCGGGCGTCATCGGCTGCGACATCGCGGCGGCGGCGATCCGTCGGGCGAAGGCGAAGCTCGGGGCCGGTCGCACCGCCGTCACCACCACCGCCGTCACCAGCCAGCCTCCACGCTCGACGCCCCGGCGCGCCTCGGGCGGTCCACGCACGACCGCCGCCGGCCATGGCTGATCGAGTGCCGACCGCCCGCCGCGATCGCCCCCGCTCGTGGGCGACGGGCCTGGCACCGAGTGGCGCGTGCGGCAGGCTCCGGCAGGCTCCGGCAGGCCGCTTGCGTGCGGCAGGTTCCGGCAGGCTCCGGCAGGTTCCGGCAGGCCGCAGATGCGAACCCGCCAACCGCCAGGGTGCCGGCCGTAGCGGACGGCAGACGGATCGGCGGAGCCGACACTCCGGCAGGCCACGGCGGCTTCCGGCGGCCTTCGGCCACCGGCGCCACAGCTCTACACTGGCGACCATGACCCGAGACGAGCTGCTCCTCGCCACCCTCGCCGAAGGCGCGGCTTCCACCGCCACAGTGAGCCGCCTGACCGGCCTCGGCGAGCGCACCTGCCGCTACGGCCTGCGCCACCTCATCGCGGAGGGCTGCGTCTGGAGTCCGGAGCGCGGCAGGTACCGGCTGACCGCCCGCGGCCGGGCGATTGCCGCCGAGCTCGGGCCGCCCTCGCCGGTCCGGGCGGTCGCGCAAGACGCTGGGCCGACCAGCGCGGGCACGCCGCGCCCGCTCGACGTGACCCTGTGAGCCCGGCCGATCTGCTCGCCGAGCTGCACGGTCGCGGCATCGCCGTGCGCGCCACCAGCGACGGTCACCTGCGGCTCACCGGCGCCGCGGAGGCGGCCCTTACCCCGGCGTTGCGGCGCGCGGTGGCGGCCCAGCGCCCGGAGCTCGTCGCCCTGCTGGCGACCGAGGGCAGCGGGCGGGCCGGTGCCGCAAGCGCGCTGCACCCCCTCCCGCCGGACGCGGCTGCGCCTCGCCCGCAGCCCGCGGATCAACACCCGAGCGGCGAGCAGACGGCCCCACCCGGGGAGGCACGGTCGAGGGTGTCAGGGTGGCTCGGGTGGGGACTCGCGGGGCTCGCCGCGGCGGCCCTAGCCGTCGCCTATCTGATCGGTCGTCCGTCGGAGGCTGCCCAGGACGAGGCGCCAGCGCCCTCACCAGTCCCCGGCTGGCCGTATACCGGCTGGCAGAGCTGGGGCCTGTAAGGCGGGCGATCGACACGGGGCGTGCCGAAAGGGCAGCTCCCGCTGAGGCCCGTTCGCGTGCTCAGCTTGGGCCGCAGCGAGGGCCCCTCCAGAAGGAGGTC
>JAYTRE010000295.1:0-2156 GCA_043746395.1 Pseudonocardiales bacterium | reverse complement strand
GGTCCCGGGCGTGCAGGTCCTCGTCCACCCGGAGTGCCAGCACGAGGTGGTCCTCGCCGCGGACCTGGTCGGCTCGACGGAGTTCATCATCAAGACCCTCGCCGCCGCGCCGGCCGGCTCGTCCTGGGCGGTCGGCACCGAGCTGAACCTGGTGCGCCGGATGGCCGATGCGCACCCCGACAAGCACATCGTGTTCCTGGACAAGACGGTCTGCTACTGCTCGACGATGAACCGGATCGATTTGCCGCATCTGGTGCACTCGCTGGAATCGCTGGTCCGCGGCGAGGTCGTGAACCGGATCACGGTCGAGCCGTCGGTCGCCGCCCAGGCGCGCCTTGCCCTCGACCGGATGCTCGCGTTGCCGTAGCTCGCCTCTACCCTTGGGGGCGTGAAGCTCCTGCCGCGCCGCAACGCCGATAATCCTGCGCCCCCCGTAACCGAGGTCGTCGACAACCCGGGTGGCAAGGGCCGCCCGACCCCGAAACGCCGCGATGCCGCGGGCGTGCGGGGACCGGTCACCGCACCCAAGACCCGCAAGCAGGCCTACGCGCGGCAGAAGCAACAGGCCAAGGCTTCGCGGGTGGCCAGCCGGACGCCGGCCGACTCGATGACCCTGCAGCAGCGCCGGACAGCGTTGAAGGCCGGGGAGCTGCTGCCGAAACGCGACCAGGGCTCGACCCGCAAGCTGGCCCGCGACTGGGTCGACTCGCACCGGATGTTCAGCAACTACCTGCTGCTGCTGTTCCCGGTGATGATCGTCAGTTTCCTCATCCCGCAAGTGCAGGTCGTGGTGATCGTCGTCTTCGCGGCGCTGGTCGTCGAGTGGTTCGTGGTTGGCCGGCGACTGCGGCGCATGGCCCTCGAACG
Source organism: Pseudonocardiales bacterium (assembly GCA_043746395.1). GTDB lineage: Bacteria > Actinomycetota > Actinomycetes > Mycobacteriales > Jatrophihabitantaceae > JAYTRE01. The sequence continues at coordinate 1,289 of JAYTRE010000295.1, read as the reverse complement.
CTTCGGGACCGCCCAGGGCGGCCCGATGACGATCGGGTTTTACGCGGGCAGCCGCGCTTACCTGCCACGCCGCTGGCGCCTACCCGCTCCCCAGGTACAGCTCGGCGACGACATCTGAGCGGGCCGCGAGGCCGGCGCGGGACCGGTCAGCCTGGCGCTGGTCAGCCTGGCGCTGGTCAGTCTGCGGCAAGCGGCATCGGCCCGTAGACCACGGCCGCGCCGTCGAGCAGGCTCACCTGCGCCACGCCGGCCTCGGCCAGCTCCCGCCAATGCTCACCGAGCCAGCTTTCGGCATCCGACTGGTTCGGTGAAACCGGCGCCACCGGGCTGCTCAGCGCAGTGCCGTCGGCCGCCTCCAGCCGCCACGTCCAGCTCATCGCGCTCTCCTCAGGTGGGTGTCCGACGACCCTACTGGCCACACGCCGGCAGCCTGGCTTCGCTGCGCTGGGCATACTGACCGCCATGTCCGCTGCTGCCGCTGAGACCGACCTTGCCGCGATCGGCGCGGACGTCAACTGGCCGGACCACGACGCCGCGACCGCCGCACGCGAACTGCTGGCCGGCTCCGGCGGTCGCCTCGGGCACCTCGAGGACCTGGCCGAGTGGCTGGCCGGGCTGCAGGCCAGTTGCCCGCCGCGCGATCTCACCCGGGTGCGCTGCGTCGCGTTCGCCGGCGATCACGGCGTTGCCCCGATCGCGGGCTCCCCCGCCGGCCTCGACTCGGGGATCCCCGCGCTGCTCGGCATCGACGTGCGCGTCGTGGACGTCTGCCTGGACAGCGAGCGGGCTGGCCCGCACCGGATCCGCCGCGGCAGCGGCCGCATCGACATCGAGGACGCGCTCCGCGCCGACGAGGTGCGCGCCGCGGTCAGCCTCGGCGCGACGCTCGCTGACGAGCAGGTCGATTCCGGTGCCGATCTGCTCATCGCTACCGTGCCCGGGTCCGGGGCGGACCTCGCGGCCGCCACCGTGGTCGCGGTGCTGACCAACACCGAGCCGGTGCGGGTGGCGACCCGCGGCGCCGCGGCCACCGACCCGGAGACCTGGATGGCGCAGGTCACCGCCATCCGCGACGCACGCCGCCGCGGCTTCGCCCATCGCGGCGATCCGGACGCCCTGTTGGCGAGCATCGGCGGAGCCGACCTGGCCGCCGCAGCGGGCTTCCTACTCCAGGCCGCGGTGCGCCGCACCGGGGTGCTCCTCGACGGGCTGCCGGCGCTGGCCGCCGCGCTCGTCGCCTACGAGGCCCAGCCCCGCGCGGTGCGCTGGTGGCAGGCCGCCGATCACGC
>JAYTRE010000294.1:0-3817 GCA_043746395.1 Pseudonocardiales bacterium | reverse complement strand
CTGGGCAAATCGGGCAGCGCCATCGGCCGGCGGATAGTGTCGCCGATATGTCCCTGGTGGTCGCGGTCCCGTTCGGGGTGGCCGCCGCGGTCGCCTACGGAGCGGCAACCGCGGTCCAGCATTCAGCGGCGCATACCGGCACCGGCGAGGTGGACGCCCGCGGGCTGGTCCGGCTGGCGCGTGACCCGCGCTGGTTGCTGTCGGTGGGCGGCGATGGGCTGGGACTGCTCCTGCAGGTGGTGGCGCTGTCCACCGGCCCGGTAGTGCTGATCCAGCCGTTGCTGGTCCTGGCCATCCCGGTGTCGCTGCCCATCGGCTACCTGCTCGGCGGACCGCGGCCCCGGGCCAGCGACCTGTTGGCCTGTCTGGCCATCATCGCCAGCCTGGCCGTATTCCTGTTGTTGCTCGGCAGACCGGGGGGCGCTCGCGCGGCAACCCCGCGGGCCATCATCGCGACGGTGGTCGCGGCCCTGGTCGTGGGAGCGCTGCTGTGCAGCGCGGTGCGCGGGCGCGGCGCCGGGCTGCGGGCCGGCGTGTACGGCGGGGTCGCCGGGGCGTGGTTCGGCATGGTCGGCGTGCTGCTGAACGCCGCCGCGCACCTTGCGCATCGCGCCGGCCTGGGCGCGCTGCTCACCCACGTGGCGGGTCTGGCGACGGTGCTCGGGGCGGTCGTGCTCGGCGTGCTGGGCATGGTCTTGACGCAGCTGGCCTTCCAGGTCGGGACCCTGGCGGCGAGCTTTGCCGCCAACGAGTCGGCAGCGCCGGTGGTGGCGGTGGTCCTCGGCGCGCTACTGCTGCACGAGCGCGTCCCGGTGGGCGGGCTGAGGGTGCTCGTCTACCTGCTGTGCCTGGTGGTGATCGTCGGCGCGGCGGTCTGGCTCGCGACACCGCGCTCGGGACGCGAGGTCGGTGCGGATCCTGCGGCGGCGACCCGGTGAGAGGATGAGCTGATGGTGACCGAGCGACACTCGTGGAGCGAGCAGTGACCGAGCGACACTCGTGGAGCGAGCAATGATGCGAGCATCGCTGGACAAGCGGCCGAGCGAGGTCGCCGCGATGTTCGACGGGGTGGCCCGTCGCTACGACATGACCAACACCGTCCTGTCGGTGGGCCTGGACCGGCGCTGGCGCAGGCGCAGCCGTCAGTGTCTAGAACTGCGACCGGGGGACCGGGTGCTGGATCTGGCGGCCGGCACGGGCGTGTCGACGGCCGAGCTGCGCCGCTTCGGCGCCGATGCCGTGGCCTGCGACTTCTCGATCGGCATGTTGCGCGCGGGGCGGGCCAGCCGGCACCGTTCGGCGGTTCCGTTCGTGGCCGGCGATGCGCTGCACCTGCCCTTCGGGGCGGCGGTCTTCGATGCGGTCACTATCTCCTTCGGCCTGCGCAATGTGCTCGACCCTGCGGCTGCGCTGCGGGAGATGTCGCGGGTGGTGCGCCCGGGTGGGCGCCTGGTCATCTGCGAGTTCAGCCGGCCGACGTTTGCGCCGTTTCGGTTCGGGTACCTGAACTACCTGATGCGCGCCCTGCCGTGGTTGGCGCGCCGGGTCTCGTCCAATCCCGAGGCCTATGTCTATCTGGCGGAATCGATCCGGGCGTGGCCGGCGCAGGACGAGCTGGCCCGCACTGTCGCCGCCTCGGGCTGGACGGACGTCCGCTATCGCAACCTCACCGGCGGAATCGTCGCGCTGCACCTGGCGCAGCGCGCATGAGCCGTGATCAATCCTCGCTGGAGCGGCCGGTAGGCCGCCTGAGTGCGGATCGATCACCGGCGGGGTGCGCGCTGCGGGCCCAACTGCGCGGGGAGCAGCTGCTCGGCACCGCCTTTCCCGCGGCCCGGCTGCTGCTCGTCGAGCAGCCCGGCCCGTGGGGCCGCGACGGGCTGCGCACCTCCCGCTTCGACCCGGATGTGGCGACCGCACTGGAGCGGCGCGCACGCGCCGAGGGCCTGCGGCTGCAGGCGATCCGGCGTCCCGGACGCTCGCCGTCCGGCGTCGAGCGCCGGTGGGCGGTCGTCGACTGCCGCGACGGGCAGGAATCGTTGCGTTGGGGCACCTTCGGCGCGGACGCGGAACTGCTCGAGCTGGCCTGGGACGCCTCGAGCGGGCCCGCCGACCACGAGCCGCTGTACCTGGTGTGCACGCACGGCAAGCACGACGCCTGCTGCGCGTCGCGCGGGCGCCCGGTGGCCGCAGCGATCGAGCGGGCCCGCCCGGGACGCGTCTTCGAGAGCAGCCACCTCGGTGGGCATCGTTTCGCGGCCAACGTGCTCGTGCTGCCGGCGGGACTGCTGTACGGGCGGGTGCTGCCCGTCGCGGCGCCCGAGTTCGTCGCCGCTGCCGAGGCGGACGAGGTGGTGGCCCCGCTCCTGCGCGGGCGGGTGGGCCTGGTGCCGGCGGCGCAGGCGGCATTGGCCTTCGCCTACGAGCACCTCGGGCTGCGCAGCCGCACCGCGGTCCACGTCGTGTCGGCCTCGGCGGTCGTCGACGGTCTCGCCACGGTCCGCCTGGCCGGGCCGAACGGTCTGCTGCAGATCACCGTCGCCGTCGAGCAGGTTCCCGCCGCCGGCCTGAGTTGCGCCGACCCAGGCGCCGATCACTACCTGCGGCACCGCCCGGTGCGCATCGAAGCGGTCGCCTAACCGAAGTGGGGCCTGGGGTGCGGGTTGTCGGCCAGCCGCTTCCGGGACGCGATGATCTCCCGTTCGGCGTCGATCCGCCCCACCCAGGAGGCGCCCTCGACGCTCTTGCCCGGCTCAAGGTCCTTGTAGACCTCGAAGAAGTGCTGGATCTCGAGCCGGTCAAACTCGGGCACGTGGTGAATGTCGCGCAGGTGCTCCAACCGAGGGTCGGTCGCCGGGACGGCCAGGATCTTGTCGTCGCCGCCCTTCTCGTCGGTCATCCGGAACATGCCGATGGCGCGGCACTTGACCAGCACCCCCGGGAACAGCGGGTCTCCTTGCAGCAGGACCAGCGCGTCGAGGGCGTCGCCGTCCTCACCGAGGGTCTCCTCGACGTAGCCGTAGTCGGCGGGGTACTGCGTCGAGGTAAACAGGGTCCGATCCAGGCGCATCCGGCCCGACTCGTGATCGACCTCGTACTTGTTGCGGCTGCCCTTGGGGATCTCGATCAGGACGTCGAACTCCACGGTGCTCCTCCCTCGTCGCTTCGGCGATGCGGACGGACCTACGCCCATCACGTCCCGTTAGTGTGACGCATCGTGAACTCCCGGCGCGTGCGGTCGACCGCCCTGACGCTGTCGGTCCTCGCCGCCATGGCCGCGGCGGGCGCCGGGGGCTATGTGGTCGTCGACGGCCTGCGAGCCCCGCACCGAGCGGCCGTGGTCGCGGCAGTGGCGCCTCCGTCTGCCCTGAGGTCGGCGACGGTGCCGCCGCCGACCTCGACACCCACCCCCAGCACGGCGCTGCCCGTACCGGCCGCCGTCGCACAGTCGCTGGCCCCGCTCGTCACGGCGCCCGCCCTCGGGGGCCGGCTACTGGCCTCGGTGCTGGACGCGCAGACCGGCACGGTGCTGTACGGGCTGTCGGCCTCGGCTGGGGGCGCCCCGGCCTCGACGGCCAAGTTGCTGACTGCGGCGGCACTGTTGGCCACCCGGCCGGCAACCTTTCGGATCACCACCACCATCGTCGACGGTGGTCCGGGAACGGTGGTGCTGGTGGGTGCGGGCGATCCCACGCTGACCGGCGCCGCGCCGGGCAACGCGGGGGCCTACCCGGATGCGGCGCGCCTCAGCGACCTCGCCGCGGCGGTGCGCAAGACCGGCATGACGGTGTCACGGGTCCTCGTCGACGACTCGGCA
>JAYTRE010000293.1:0-4588 GCA_043746395.1 Pseudonocardiales bacterium | reverse complement strand
TGCGGTCGTAGAGCCACAGCACGACGTCGAAGAACTTGGTGTTGATCAAGCTGAGTTGCAGCGCGACGATCACGCCGAGCATGCCCCACGGCTTGATCGCCGCGGCACCGCGCTGGGTCTCCGGGGACAGGTAGGGCTCGATGATCGCGTACCCGTCCAGCCCCGGGATCGGCAGCAGGTTCAGGAACGCGGCGCTGATCTGCAGGAAGCCGAGGAACCCGAGTGCGCCCCAGAACCGGAGGTGTGACCCGTCGGTGTGCGAACGGGCGATCTCGAGCAACACGGCAGCGAACACGACGTTGGTCGCCGGGCCGGCCGCTGCAGCCACGCTCTGCATGGCCTTGCTGCGAAAGGCGTCCGGGTGCAGATACACGGCGCCGCCCGGGAGCCCGATGCCACCCTGCACGATGAAAAGCAGCGGCAGCACGATCGACAGCAGCGGGTGGGCGTACTTGAACGGGTTGAGGGTCAGGTACCCGGCCGCCTCGACGCTGTGGTCACCGGCCCGGTAGGCGGCATAGGCGTGGCTGAACTCGTGCAGGCACAGCGACACGACCCACGCGCCGATGACGAACAGGAACACCCCGAAGTCGGCCAGGCGCGAGCCGGGGGAGCTGTCCGACCACGCGAGCACCCCGCCGACGGCCGCGACTGCCACGAACGCGAGGAAGACCGGGCTGGGCCGGACCGCGCCGCGAGGGCCGCGGCGGCCGAGGTGAGAGACGGACACGGGACGAAAGTACTGGGGATCTGCTCGCGCAGTTGCGGGACGCGGCGGGGAGCCTCGGGTGATCGATCCGCACTGCAGCGTTCTGCCGCCCGTCACAGCGAGGATCGATCACCACCGGAGCCGGCACCGGATCGGTGCGGGTTCGCGTGTCGTGCGCGGGACGTACGGTGCCCCGCCCGTAGGCTTTCGAACGACCGTTCGACCATCGAGGCCCCCGATTCGTCGGGATGAGGAGCGCAGCGTGCGGGTGCTGGGAGTCGACCCTGGGATGACGCGCTGCGGGGTCGGCGTCGTCGACGGCATGCCGGGGCGCGCCCTCACGCTCGTCTATGTCGACGTGATCCGAACCCCGGCCGACGCCGAGGTCGGTGACCGGTTGGTGGTTCTCGCCGACGCGATCGGGTACGCCATCGACACCTTCGCCCCTGACGTCGTCGCTGTCGAGCGGGTGTTCAGCCAGCACAACGTCCGCACGGTGATGGGCACCGCGCAGGTCGCCGGCCTGGCGATCGTCGCGGCCACCCGCCTGGGCATCCCGGTGGCCCTGCACACCCCTAGCGAGGTCAAGGCCGCGGTCACCGGCTCGGGCCGCGCCGGCAAGGACCAGGTGGCGGCGATGGTGACGCGCCTGCTCAAGCTCGCCGAGACTCCGCGTCCGGCCGACGCGGCCGACGCTCTGGCGCTGGCGATCTGCCAGCTCTGGCGCGGCCCCGCGCAGTCCCGGCTGGCAGCGGCGGCGGCTGGGGCGAGCAGGATTCTCCCGTGATCGCCAGCGTCCGCGGCACGGTGGCCGCGATCGGGCCCGACGGCGTGGTCGTCGAGGTCGGGGGAGTCGGGCTGGCCGTGTCGTGCTCGCCGGGCACCTTGGCCCGGCTGCGCGTGGGCGAGACCGCCCGCTTGGCGACCAGCCTGGTTGTGCGCGAGGACTCGCTGACCCTCTACGGCTTCGCCGACGACGACGAGCGGGCGCTGTTCGAGCTGCTGCAGACGGCCAACGGCGTCGGCCCCAAGCTGGCGCAGACGATGCTGGGCGTCTACCCGCCCCGCGAGATCCGCCGCGCCATTGCCACCAACGACCTCACCGGCCTGATCAAGGTTCCTGGTATCGGCCGCAAGGGTGCCGAGCGGATCGTGCTGGAGTTGCGGGACCGGATCGGGGCGATCGACGGCTCAGACGTCTCGTCGGACTTCGGCGGCATCACCCCGCTCGCCCCTTGGCGCGACCAGCTCAGCCACGCCTTGGCGGGCCTGGGCTTTTCCGCCAAGGAGGCCGGCGACGCGATCGACATCCTGGCCGCAGACCTGCCCGTCGGCGAGCCGCCGAACGTCTCGGCCCTGCTGCGCCGCAGCATCCAACTACTGGGTCGCGCGCGATGAGCGCTGGCGCGAAGAGCAGGGGGTTCGGCGCGCCGGTAGGCGGGCTCGGATCCAGAGGCCGCCCGAGTGCAGCGAGTGGTGGGCGAGGGATCCGATGAGCGCTGGCGCGAAGAGCAGGGGGATCCGATGAGCCAGCCGGCGCAGGACATCGTGTCGCCGCTGCCGGCGAGCGACGAGCGTGAAGTGGAGGCAAGCCTCCGACCCAAGAGCCTGGCCGAATTCCCCGGCCAGCCCAAGGTGCGCGAGCAGCTCGGGCTGGTGCTGCAGAGCGCCATGCGGCGCAACCGCCCGCCTGACCACGTGCTGCTCTCCGGACCACCCGGGCTCGGCAAGACCAGCCTCGCCATGATCATCGCGACGGAGCTGGGCACCCCCATCCGGGTGACGAGCGGCCCGGCCATCGAGCGTGCCGGGGACCTGGCCGCCCTACTCACCAGCCTCACCGAGGGCGAGGTGCTGTTCATCGATGAAATCCACCGGGTGGCTCGCCCCGCTGAGGAACTGCTGTACATGGCCATGGAGGACTACCGCGTCGACGTGATCATCGGCAAGGGCCCGGGCGCGACGGCGATCCCGCTCGAGCTCGCCCCGTTCACGCTGGTAGGCGCGACCACCCGGGCCGGGCTGCTCACCGGCCCACTGCGGGACCGGTTCGGTTTCACCGGCCACCTGGACTTCTACGATGCGAAAGACCTCGAGCGGATCCTGCGCCGCTCGGCGGGCCTGCTCGGGGTGGACCTGCGCGACGACGGGGCCGCGGAGATCGCTGGCCGCTCGCGCGGCACCCCTCGCATCGCCAATCGGCTGCTGCGCCGGGTGCGGGATTTCGCCGAGGTGCGCGCCGACGGGGTGGTCACCCAGGCCATCGCCAAGGCGGCGCTCGCCGTGTACGACGTGGATCAGCTCGGCCTCGATCGCCTCGACCGCGGGGTGCTCGACGCGCTGGTGCGCCGCTTCGGCGGCGGCCCGGTCGGAGTCGGGACGCTCGCGGTGGCCGTCGGCGAGGAGGTCGGGACGGTCGAGGAGATGGCCGAGCCCTTCCTGGTCCGCGCCGGGCTGCTGGCGCGCACGCCACGGGGTCGCATCGCCACGCCCGCCGCCTGGACGCATCTCGGGCTCACGCCGCCCCGTACCGCCGGCCGGACGCTCTTCGACGACTGAGGCGCCCGCGCCCGAGCTTTACACTCGCGAGCGTCAGTCCTCGCCGCATCGGGAAGGTCCCTGTGAACTACCTGCCCTACCTCGCCGTGTTCGCCCTCTTCGGCGCGCTCGTGCTCGTAAGCCGCCGCAACCGCCGGCGCCAGGTGGCCCAGGAGCTGGTGCGGGTCAGCCAGATCGATGTCGGGGCCGAGGTGATGACGACCTCCGGGCTGTACGGCACCGTGGTGCGCCGCAATCACGACGGCACGGTGCTGCTCGCCATCGCCGCGGGCGTCGAGGTCAAGTGGGCCATCGCGGCGCTCCGCGACGCGGATTCGCTGCCCGAGCGCTACCGCCAAGCCATCGCCGACGACGAGCACCCGAGCGGCGCCGAGCGTCCCGGCGGTGCCGAGCAGCCCGACGCGGACACTGGCTGAGCCGGGGCCGGCGCGCGCCCACCGGCGAGTGGTGCCGTTCCGGTCGGTCATACTGTGCAACTGAGCTATCGCGCAGGCGGTCGAGACCCCTCGCGCTGCCGCACGCCCGCGTGACCTGACGTCGAGGAGATCATCCCCGTGGCACCACCCGCCGGAACGCTGCGCGTCAGGCGTTACTTCCTCACGTTGCTCGCGATGATCGCCGCGCTGTACACGATCGTATTCTGGCCCGGCCAGCGGCACACGCCCAAGCTCGGCATCGACCTCGCCGGCGGTCTGCAGGTCGTCTTCACCGCCAAGACGCCCAACGGCCAGACGCCGACGAAGTCCTCGATGCTGGAGGCCAAACAGATCCTCACTGACCGCGTCAACGGCTCGGGCGTCACCCAGGCCACCGTGATCATCGAGGGCTCCAACCGGCTCGTCGTCTCGATCCCGGGCAGCACCAAGACCGACGTCACCAAGCTCGGCCAGGCCGCCAAGTTGAACTTCCGCGGGCTGGTCATGCCGTCGATCCCGGTCACCTGCACGACGGCCACCACGCCCACCGTGACGCCGCCCTCCGCGGTCCCGTCGAGCGCGCCCTCGGGCCGCCCCAGCACCGGCTCGGGATCGGTGGCACCCAAGTCGGCGCGGGAGCGGCCCCTGACGGCCGCGTCCCCGTCGCCGTCGGCACCGGCCCAGACCAGCGGAGCCGCCAAGCCCAGCGGGTCAGCGGCGGCGACGGTCACCCCGGGCGGACCGAGTGGGCCGACCGCCGTACCTGCCCCGCCCGCGCCGTGCACCGCGACGCCCCTGGCCGGCTTGGCGTTCACGCTGCCGACCACCGAGACCGCGTTCAACACCCTTACCCCGGCCCAGCAGACCCAGCTGAAGACCGCGCTGGCCCGCTTCGACTGCAGCG
>JAYTRE010000292.1:0-10103 GCA_043746395.1 Pseudonocardiales bacterium | reverse complement strand
ATCGAGGCGTGGATCACCTACAAGCGCACCGCCGAGATCGACCCGATCCGGGTACGCCCGCACCCGCACGAGTTCGAGCTCTACTACGACGTGTGACCTTGTCCTATGCTGGAGGCCCCGGAATCCGGGGCCTCCAGTCGTTTATCGGCGATGATTTCAAGATCGATTCCGCAGGGATTCCGCAGGAGATTCGCTCCAGCTCGCGATTGCGGCCGCGACTGTTGCCCGTGTGGCCTCATCCTTGTCCGGCCAGAGGTGTCCGTAGACGTCGAGCGTCGTCTTGGCGCTGGCATGTCGCAGCCGGGCCTGAACGGTCTTGACGTCGAGTCCGTCCGCGATGAGCAGGCTGGCGAAGTAGTGCCGCAGATCGTGAAAGCGGAAGTTCTCTGGTAGGCCGGGAATCGCTATTCGTGCGGCGCGAACGGCACGCTCGATCGCCCACGGCCCGGCTGGCCGGCCCAGCTCGTTCGACACCATTCTCGAGCCGTCGCCCGCGGCGAGCGCGGTGGACAGCATGAGCGCCAGTTCGTTCGGTATCGGCACCGGCGTTCGGCTCGTCTCCGACTTCAGCGGCTCGTCCGGCCATTGCACGGCCGGCGACACGATACCGCGCATGAAGTCGACGTCCTCGCGGCGTAGCGCGGCTACCTCCGCGCTACTGGTCACCGCTCAATCGAAGCACGTGCGGATATAGGAACCGCCATCGCACCATTCCCACTCGCGCGCATCTCAGCGTTGGGGGGTGTGCGGGCAGTCTCTTCGGCAGACACGCAGACCATGGCTAGCTCACCCAGCATTCGCATCCCGCATAACGACGTCGCCGCCGTACCGCGAAATGAGCCATGCCGATACCTATTCGGCGTTCGGGACGATCCCGACACGACAGAAGTTGATCTCCGTCGGGCAACACTGGGGCAACGCGAGGTCCGTCGACAGCCGATTCCAACCATCGGCGACAATCACTGACGCCCTTACGCAGCAACGGTTTAAGCGACTCCCAACCCCTATCAATCATCGTCTGTTCGCTCTCCGGAGACGGATGTCAGCCACGCTAGGTGAGCAGTCGGACCGGGCAGCGGACGCCGCTGACTCGCGCGAGCCTTGCGTCGGAGGTCACGAATTCGCAGCCGAGATCCTCAGCGACAGCAAGGTAGGCGGCATCGTAGGCGGTCACGTTCTCGCGCAGTTCCCAGATACGCCTGGCCAGCGGCAGAGCATCGACTTGATCTATCTCGATTTCGGCAAGCGCCGCGACAGCCTCCTCGGCACGTCGGGGCTGGAGCTTGCGGCCAAGTAGCCGACCGCGTATGACCGATATGACCTCCACGACCAGATGCGCCGGTGCAACCCAGTGCAAGTCTTGGGACATCTCCTGCCGCGCCCGCTCACCCGAAGGACCGTCGTCGATCAACGCGTCGGCAAGCACGCTCGCATCCAGGACGATCAAGATCCTTGCGCTCCGCGCCGCCGACGAACATCCGCGAGTTCAGCGGCGGTCTCCCCCGTCGCGCCGCGACTGCCATCCGAACGCCCGGCGAACCTGCGCAACAGATCCGCGTTGCGTTCCCGCCTGGCTTCGGTCGCGACCAGATCCAGCAGGTACGACTGCAGCGACTGACTGCGAGACGCGGCCCGCCTGGCCAACGCATCACGAACCTCGTCCGGTACATCTCGGATCTGCAGAGCAACCATGCATGCATAATACATGCACTCGTGCGCTGCAGCCCACACCGGCACGCCAGAGCTCCCGTGTCGATCATGGCCCCTCATTCGAAGTTGATCTACAGCCTGGCGTGCTCTTGATCTTCTTGATTCCGCAGGGATTCCGCAGGAGATTCGTTACAGACCGTTACCGACCAACCGTAACCAACGCTGGAGGCCCCGGATTTGCTGGCCTCCAGCGTCAACCGGCAGTAGCCAACCACCCGTGAATAGTTCGAGCTCTACTACGACGTGTGACCTGCTCCTACGCTGGAGGGATCCCCTTCGGATGGCAGGACGATGATCGATCCGCACTCAGGCGTGCCGCTGGACGCTCCAGTGAGGATTGATCAACGGCGCAGTTCGCCGAGCGCGTGGTGCCCACCGCCTGGCAGCTACTCCAGTCGTCGTCAGCCGGCAGATTGCTATCCGGGGGCAATCACCGTCAACCCCCGGGGACCTACGGGCGTCAAGTGCAGGCCCAGCGCCGCCAGTGCTTCGCGCCACGCCCGGGCTTCCTTTGCCGTCACGCGGCTTCGGACCACCCAGATGCGTACCCCGGGCCGGGTGCCCGCGAGTGCGAGTGCCGAATCCAAGGCCTTGCTGACCGCAAACAAGGAACTGGCGCGGGCAATGACGATCCGCGGTTGGGCGGGAAACACGGCGAGGTAGCCCTGGAGCACCTTCGTCGAGTCGATGGCGCTCGGATGACCGTATGGCCAGTAGTAGGCGAAGCCGAAGTTGCTGATCGCATTTACCAAGATCACGTCAGCTGCGGTGCGATGCGCGGCGACGTATGCGACCGGATGGGCGAGATCTTCACTGGGTATTGCGTGTTCGCGGATCGCTGGTCGGACCTGGACGACGAACGTCACGGCCAAGGCCAGCCCGAGTACGAGTGCGCCGACGGGAGTTGTCCAGCGCTGCACCAGCGCACAGATGCCGGCGACGCCCACGGCAGCTATCGCAATCGTCACGACGAACAGAAAGGTGCTGGTGCGCTCATCGAGGAACGGGTACTTGCGCAGCGCGGAAAGTAACACCATTTCGGCCCACAGCACGACAACAGTCAGTGCTGTGGACGGCCGGCCGAGCCGGACGATTGTCACCAGCCCGGCGATGACCAGCACCACGATCACCCACAGCGGGCCGAGTCCCAAGCTGGCCACCTGCAGCTCCACGTGGACTTTCAGGAAGTGCACGCTCGCCCCTATGCCCAGTCGGACCGGCACGAAGTAGCCCGCCCAGAACTGAGTGAGCCCCGGGCCGACGGCCCGAGCGTCGAATGCGAAGTAGACCCCGACCATGCAGATCGCTGTCGCCGCGCCGGCGACGACGGACTCAAGCAGTGCGGGCCACGCGCGTCGAGACAGCTGGATCACGGCGACGGAGGTGAACGCCGCAATCCCGACGAACGCCGTCGTATGACTGAACAGCATCCCGCCCGCGATCACACAGCCCAACGTCGCAAGCTCCCGGCGCCCCAAGCCACGGTCGACCCTCGATGTCACTGCGAGCACCACGAGGGCCAGGAACGCGTCGGCCGTGTATTGCTTCAGATCGCTGCGCACCAACATCGCGGGGACCAGCAACGCCCCCAGCGCTGCAAGGACGCCCGCACCGACCGCCGTCCGCTCGTCCGCCCAGCCGAGTCGACGGGCGAACCAGTACGCGGCGGCAACTGTTGCGCCCGAGAAGGCCAGCGGCACCAACCGCAGATCCTGCTTACCGCCGAAGGGCACGAGCCGCAGCAGCACCGACCAGCCGATCGGCGTCGCGGACGTCACTCTGGGCAACTGGGTGAGCGGGAAACGAGTGGTGACCGCGACCCATTCTTCGTCCGTCCAGAAGGGATGGCGCAGCATGTAGCCGACGTCGTGCACCGCCAAGACCGCCAGCGCGAAGAGCAGCACCATGACCCGTTCGACGGTCACCCCGCGCCGGACGGCCCCGGACATGCGCGCGATCACCTCGAGCTGGGAGCGCACAAGCGTTCGCGCACCGGGACGAGCAGAGCTTCGGCACCGTCATGCCAGGTGAGCTTCTTGCCTGGCTCGCGTGATCGTGCTTGGTAGCTAATAGGCACCTCGCAGGCCCGCACGCCCTCGCGCAATGGCTTGCCAGTGACCCCGCCGTCCAAAGCAGCCTCGCCCGTACTCAGCGGGTCGCCACCTCGTTGAGCACGGGCATCACGATGGACAACTTCACTGCGAGATTCCTCGTCCTCGTAACCAACACACCTACGGATCTTCGGGCTGACCAGAGGCTACCGCGACAGGCGGGCTCACTCATGACCCAAGCAGCGCCGTGAGCGCCGTCGACACTCAGTCAAACGCAGGCGCCCTCGGATGCGTCCCGAAGTACTCGATGGTGCGTGCAAGACCCTCCTCGAGTTCGACTCGGGGCGTCCAGTTGAGAATCTTCCTGGCCTGCTCGATGACCGGTCGCCGTTGCACCGGGTCATCTTCGGGAAGCGGGCGGAATTCCAGCCCGCTGGAGCCGCCGACCATCTCGAGAACCTGCTCCGCCAGCTGCGACACGGTGCACTCGCGGGGGTTCCCGAGGTTGATGGGTCCGGTAACGTCGTGCGGGGTGTTCATCAGCTTCATCAGCCCGTCCACCATGTCGTCGACAAAGCAGAACGACCGCGTCTGAGTACCGTCCCCGAAGATCGTGATGGGCTGTCCGCGAAGCGCGGCGACGATGAAGCTTGAGACGACCCGGCCATCGTCGGGCCTCATCCGCGGCCCGTAGGTATTGAAGATCCGTGCGACCTTGATCGAGAGATCATGCTGACGTCGGTAATCAAAGAAGAGGGTCTCCGCGCAACGCTTTCCCTCGTCATAGCACGACCGCAGCCCGATCGGGTTCACGTTGCCCCAGTACTTCTCGTCCTGAGGATGAACCTGCGGATCGCCGTAGACCTCTGATGTCGACGACAGCAGGATTCGAGCTTTGGTCCGCTTCGCCAAGCCCAGCATGTTAATCGATCCGACTACTGACGTCTTGGTGGTCTGAACTGGATCGCGCTGGTAGTACACCGGCGACGCCGGACATGCGAGGTGATAGATCTCGTCGACCTCGACGTAGAGGGGGAAGGTGACGTCGTGTCGCATCAACTCGAGGCGTGGTTCGTGGATCGCGTCGGCCAGGTTCTCACGGGAACTGGAATAGAAGTTGTCGACCGCCAGGACCTCGTGGCCCTCGGCGAGAAGTCGCCGAACGAGATGCGAACCGATGAATCCGGCACCACCAGTAACGAGCACTCTGCGGTTCGCCATTGATGTCCTCACAGCGTGCACTAATCGAACGATGCTGTCGGCTGGCGTAACAGTATCGCCGGCCAAGCGGATCGACACCGGCAGATGCTGGGCTGGAGAGTGACCGGTTCCGTAGAGTACCGCCATGCCTCATCGCGATCAGATGGCCGTTGATGGCACCGGACTGCCGCGTGCGTCAGGAGTTCCTGCGGTGCCTGGCGACACTGTCCTTCAGTCGCAGACGCTCGAGTCGCTCGCAGCAGCGGTGAACTACAACAACTGGCTAACCTCGCTGGCGCTTGATCACCTCGGTGACTCGCCGATCGAGCTCGGCAGCGGTCTCGGTGACTACGCCCAAGCGTGGCTCGACGCCGGAGTTGCGCGGATTACCACGAGCGAGATCGATCCGGCACGACTGGCCCACTTGCGAAGCCGGTTCAGCCAGGAGCCTCGGGTCGAAGTGAGCTCGTTCGACATCCTGGAGCCGAGGAACTCCGATCACTCAGCCCTGGTCGCGTTCAACGTGTTGGAGCATATTCCGGACCACATCGGTGCCCTTCGCGGAGCGCACGCTTTGCTGCGGCCGGGCGGCCGAGTGATCATTTTCGTTCCGGCCTTCGAGTTTGCGATGAGCAGCTTCGATCGGAGCGTGGGTCACGCTCGCCGCTACACGCTGGGCAGCATGCGGGCGGCCATGGCCGATGCTGGTCTGGACGTCGTCGAAGCGCGCTACGTGAACATGCCGGGGCTGCCGGCCTGGTTTCTAGGAATGCGGATGCTACGCATGTCGCCCAGCGAGGGGCCACTGCTCCGGCTTTGGGACAGGTACGTGATACCGCTTGCTCGCCGTTGGGAGGCCGGACATCGGGTTCCCTTCGGGCAATCCGTGTTTGCGGTCGGCCGGGTACCTGTCCCTTAGGGGCACAAGTCGACAGTGTCGTGGGCGTGCGACTTTTGGGTTCCGGCACGCAGATCCGGCTCCATGGCTTATGGTGCGACGAGTGAAGCTTTCGATCCTCATGCCGGTGTACAACGAGGTCGCGACCGTTGAATCCGCGGTAGAGCGAGTGCTGGACGTTGATTTCCCCGTCGACGTCGAGCTCGTCATCGTTGATGATGGAAGCACCGACGGGACGCGCAGTCTCTACTCGGCGTGGGAGCCAGACCCGCGGGTCCGCATCCATCTCAGCGAGAGCAACGGTGGTAAGGGTTCGGCTATCCGCAAGGCCGCGGAGTTGGCCACCGGCGACTACGTGATCATGTGCGATGCGGACCTCGAGTATTCACCTGAGCAGATCCCTTTGCTGTTGGTCCCCGTGCTGGACGACATTGCATCCGTTGTCTATGGCACCCGTGTGTTCGGCAGCCACAATGCCTATTCCTACGTCTACGTTCTCGGAAACCGGGGCGTCACGACGATCGCCAACATCCTGTTCAATTGCTACATCAGCGACCTCGAGACATGCTTCAAGCTGATGCCACTGAGCCTTTATCGCGAAATGGACATCAAGTCCGACGGCTTCGGCATGGAAGCCGAGGTGACTGGGAAACTGCTGCGCCGCGGCATTCGGCCCTACGAAATCCCGATCGCCTATCACGCTCGCAGTCGCGAAGCCGGCAAGAAGCTGACCTGGAAGGACGGCGTCGAAGCTGTGGCGATCCTGGTGCGTGAGCGATTTCGCGGTCGTCAACGCGCGCTCAGCAGTCAACGTGCACGCAGAGGCGGATGAACGTACCCGAGCAGAGCTTCGACGACGCTGCTGCGGTCTCGACCCGAATGAGTCCGCGCTCTGTACGCCGATGACATCGGCGGCGGCCTGGTAGCAAGCGGTGAGCTGCCGTACTGGTCGACTTGCCGGCGACGCCGGCGAGTTTGCAGGCTGTCGCGGGCGTGCGGCTTGATGAGAGAACTTTCACGGTCGGCTCACGTGGCGGTCATGCGGGCACCGCAGAGTGGTCTTCGAGTCGGGCAGGCATCCGATGGCACACAATCGGCGCGGCAAGAGTCTCCTGTCGAGGAAGGAACCGAAATGGGGCTTCTCCGCCTCGCCTCGATCGGCGACCCCGCCGCGCAACCATCCCCAGCGGTGCCGGCATGACCGGGACGGTCGGCTACCTGACCAAGCGCTTCCCGCGCCTGTCGGAGACCTTCATCCTCGACGAGATCCTCGGGCTGGAGGCATCAGGGGTACCGCTGCGGCTGTATTCGGTTGCCCACCCCGGCGAGTCCATGTCCCAACCCGATGTGGCGCGGGTGACCAGCCCGGTGACCTACCTCAAGAACCCAGGCGGATGGCGGGAGTCCGCCCGCGACCGGGCGGCAACAGTTCGGGCCCACGCCACGCTGGTGCGCCGCTCGCCTCGGCGCTACCTCGGGGCGGTGGCCCACCTCCTCCACAAGCGTCGGCATCTCTCCACCCTGCGCCACTTCGCCGAGGCGGGACGACTGGCCGTTCTGCTGGAGCGCGACAACGCCCGTCACCTGCACGCCGCTTTCGCGCACGGACCGGCAACGGTGGCCCACTTCGTGCATCTGCTGACCGGGATGCCGTTCAGCTTCGCCGGCCACGCCAAAGACATCTACGTCTCCGCCCCGGACCTGCTTGCGATCAAAGCCGCTGATGCCACGTTCGTGCTCGCCTGCTCGGAGTCGGCCGCCAACACGTTGCGTGGCCTGTCGGGCGCGGCAGCGGACAAGGTGGTGTTGGCCCCGCACGGAGTGGACACGACGCGCTTCGCCCCTACTGGCGCAGGCAGACCGCCGGAGCGGGCCGACCGTCCCCTGCGGGTGCTCGCGGTGGGCCGGCTGACGGAGAAGAAGGGCTACCCGGTGCTGCTCGCAGCCCTCGCCGCGTTGACGGCCAGCGGTCAGGCGGTGTCGTGTCGCATCATCGGCGCTGGACCCGACAAGGCTGAGCTGCAGGCAGAGACCACGCGCCTCGGGATCGCTGGGCTGGTCGAGTTTTGGGGGGCCCGCACCCACCAGGAGATCGCCGCCGCCTACGCAGGCGCCGACGTGTTCGTCCAGGCCAGCGTGGTGTTGGCCAATGGAGACCGAGACGGCATCCCGAATTCTCTGCTCGAAGCCATGTCCAGCGGCCTTGCGGTGGTGGCCAGTTCGGTGGCCGGTATCCCCGAGGTCGTAGTCTCCGGCAGCGGAATCCTGGTGCCGCCGGCGGATCCGGTTGCCCTGGCGGCCGCGATCGGTGCCCTCGCCGATGACCCGGCTCTGCGGGCCCGGCTGGGCCAGGCGGCGCGGCGTCACGTGGTCGCTTCCCTCGACCGCGCGGTGTGCGCCCGGGCCGTCGCCACGCTGTTCGGCCCACCAGCGCGGTCTGCGCTGAGCGCGGTAGCCGCCGCCAACGCTGGGAGCAGCCGGTGATTCGCCGCTTCGCCGCTGATCTGCGCCCGGTGCGGGGCATGTTGCTGGCTGGTCTAGTAGCGAGCGCTCTCGCAGCAGTGATGGAGTGGGCCGGACCCTGGCCGCTCAAGTTCATCTTCGACAGCGTGATTGGCCACAAGGCGCTGCCTCGCTCGCTGGCCTGGTTGCCCAGCGGGCGAGGCGGACTGCTGGAAGCTCTCGCCGGTGCCATGCTCGCGATCGCGGGACTCCTCGCGCTGGCCGACTACTTCTCCACCCGGCTGGTGGCCACCGCCGGACAGCGGGTCACCTACGAGATCCGCTGCCGACTCTTCCGCCACATCGAGGACCAGAGCCTCGGCTTCCACCAGCGCCGTCAGACCGGTGACCTGCTGGCCCGCCTGGGCGGCGACGTGCAAGCCATCCAGAGCGCCATGGTCACCGCCGTCCCCACGCTGCTGCGAAACGTCCTTACCCTCACCGGCATGATCACCATCATGCTGGTCATCGACTGGCGCTATGCATTGCTGGCCATGTCGCTGGTGCCGGGCCTGTTCTGGGCGACGAGGCACTACCTCGTCAAGATCAAGAGAATCCAGCGACAAGCGCGCCGGGCCGACGGCCAGGCCGGTTCGGTGGCCCAAGAGGTACTCACCTCGATGACAGTCGTGCATGCCTTCGGAGCCGAGGAGATCGAGGCAGGGCGCTACGCAGCGACTACCAGCCAGGGCCTCGAGGCCAACCGGCGGGCCATAGTGGCCCAGTCGGAGTTCACCCCGCTCATGACCTTCGCCATGACGGCCTCGACCGTCTTGGTCCTGTTCTTCGCCGTCCGGGCGGTGACCACCGGCAGCCTCACCGCCGGCGATCTGATCGTGTTCATGGCCTACCTGCGCGGCATGTACAGCCCGGTACGCCAGCTGTCGAAGCTGGCCGGCACGGTGGGCCGGGCCCAGGCGGCAGCCGAGCGGGTGGCCGAGATCCTGGCCACGAACGAACGGGTTCCCGAACGCGTCAACGCCCGGCGGCTGTCAGCGCGGGCCAACGGAGCGATCACCTTCGACGGTGTGGGCTTCTGCTATCCCGACGGTCCGCCGGTGCTCGACGGAATCGAGCTGGAAGTGCCGGCTGGCTCGCGCCAGGCCCTGGTGGGCCTCACCGGCTCCGGCAAGAGCACCTTGTTACGCCTTATCCCCCGGTTCCTGGACCCAACGAGAGGGACGGTTCGCCTCGACGGGGTCGACGTGGCCGAGCTGGCCCTGGCCGACCTGCGGCGCCAGATCGCCTTCGTCCCCCAGGAGCCGTACCTGTTCCGGGCCAGCGTGTGGGAGAACATCCTCTACGGCCGCCCCGAAGGCGACCGCCCGGCGGCCGTGGCCGCGGCGCGGTCCGTGGGCCTCCACGACATCATCGAGGGTTTCCCGGATGGCTATGACACCGTGGTGGCCGAGCGGGGAACCACCCTGTCCGGTGGCCAGCGCCAGTGCGTTGCCGTGGCCAGGGCGATGGCCCGCGACGCGCCGGTGCTGCTGCTCGACGAGCCGACCGTCGGCCTCGACGCCGAACTCGAAGCGGCGCTGCTTGCGGCCCTCGACCGGCTCTCCGACGGACGCACGACAGTCACCGTAAGCCACCAGCTGTGGGGCTTGCGCCGGGCAGACCAGATCGCAGTGATGACGCACGGCCGTATTGCCGAGGCCGGCACCCACGAAGAGCTGCTCCTGGGCCGCCAGACCTACTGGCGCCTGGACCGCCTACAACAGAACGGCACGACCCCCGAT
>JAYTRE010000291.1:0-3425 GCA_043746395.1 Pseudonocardiales bacterium | reverse complement strand
CGAGCTGCAGCGCGTGCTCGCTGGCAATGACGCGCTGACCGTCGATGTCCAGGCCCGGCAGCGTGCGCGAGTACGAGCCGGTCGCGAGCACGAGGAAGGCGCCGGTGTAGCTGGTGCCGTTCACCGTGACCGTCTTCGGGCCGGTCAGGCGACCCTCGCCGTCGACGATCTCGATGCCGCGGCTCTTGATGAGCCCGACGAGGCCCTTGTGGTTCTTGCTGACGACGCCGTCCTTGTACTTGTGGACGCCGCCCATGTCGATGCCCTCGAAGGTGGCGTTGACGCCGAACTGGGCGCTTTCCCGGGCCTGGTCGGCGATCTCGCCCGCGTGCAGCAGCGCCTTGGTCGGGATGCAGCCGCGGTGCAGGCAGGTGCCCCCGACCTTGTCCTTCTCGATCAGCACTACCGACTTGCCGAGCTCGGCTGCGCGCAGCGCTGCGGCGTACCCGCCGCTGCCGCCACCGAGAATGACGAGATCGGACTGCGTGTCGGCCACTGTCGCTCCCGCTGCTGTCGAAGGGTTCCCGGCACCATCTTGGCACTTCGCCCACCAGCTCGAGACAGGGGCCGCGGCGGCTCTGTGCCTCTGCATGGGCACTGGTGCGATCATGGTTGCTGGCCGTGGCGGTGGCCCGCGTCGAGCAGGTAAGGCGGAGGTGTGCAGTGAAGTGGGTGCCGCGCAGGAAGCGCAGGCTGCCGGGCGCGCCGCGCGCGGCGTCATCCGCCGACCTCGACCACCTGAGTGAGTTCGTGAAGAGCCGCGGCAGCGTCGAGGCCTACCTCGAGCCCCGTACCGCAGTGACCGAGACGACGGTGGTGCTGGTGGCCTCGACCGGCGAGTGGACGCGCCGGCGCATCGACGGCGCCGACCGCGCCCGCGCGTTCGCGCACAAGCACGCCATCCCCCTCTACGATGTCGGCGTCGTCGGGTACCCGCAGCGGATGCGGGATTGGACGGCCCGGCGCAAGGCCGCGGGCGAGATCGGTCCCCCGGGCCTGGCAGGCCCGTCAGCATGACGACTGGCGAGGGCGTCAGCGCCCCGCCAGCTCCGCCACCGACGCGATGAGCGTGCGGACGGCCGCCCCCGTCCCACCTACGGGGGTGTAGTCGCGCGCCGGACCTGGATTCCAGGCCGGGCCAGCGATGTCAAGGTGCACCCAGGGCAGCCCCGCAGGCATGAACTCGGCCAGGAAGCGGCCACCCACGAGCATCGCCGCCCATCGCTCCGCAGGCAGGTTGGCGATGTCGGCGACCCCCGAGTCGAGCGTGCTGCGCAGCTCCGCGGGCAGCGGCATGGCCCACGACGACTCGCCCACCGCGTTACCCGCCGCGACCACCCGGTCGCGCAGACCCGGCTCACCCATCGCGCCGATCAGGCGCGGCCCGAGAGCAACGAGCTGGCCGCCGGTCAGCGTCGAAGCCTCGAGCAGGTAGTCCGGGTCGTCCTCCAACGCACGGGCGATCGCGTCGGCGAGGACCAGCCGCCCCTCGGCGTCGGTGTCGGTCACCTCCACCGTCGTGCCGTCGCGGAGGGTGAGCACGTCCGAGGGCCGCATCGACGATCCGGAGGGCATGTTCTCGGCCATCGGGACCGTGGCCGTGATCTCGATCGGCAGCCGCAGCCGGGCAACAGCTAGGGTCGTGGCGAGGACAGCGGCTGCACCACCCATGTCGCATTTCATCCAGGTCATCGTGCTGGTCTTGAGGTTCAGCCCACCGGAGTCGAAGGTGATCCCTTTGCCGACGAGCGCCACCCGGGCCGCAGCACGGGCGGGACGGTAGCTGAGTCGGACCAGCCGTGGCGGCCGCACCGAGCCCGCCCCGACGGCAAGCAGCCCGCCGTAGTGCCCCCGGGCCAGCGCGCTGGGGTCCAGCACCTCGACGGCCAGCCCGGCCGCGGCACCCAGCTCGGCGGCCCGGGCCGCGAACGTCTCGGGGTAGAGGTCGTTGGGCGGGGTGTTGACAAGGTCGCGGGTGAGGTTGACCGCGTCGGCGACGATGCGTGCGCGGCGCAGTTCGGCCCGGGTGGCGCCGGTGGGCTCGGCCGCGATGGTGATCTTGCGTGGGGCGGGTTTGCCGGGCGCCGACTTGTACCCGGTGAACTGGTAGCAGCCGAACAGCGCACCTTCGGCGAGAGCGCCGATGGGGCCGTCGATCGCCACGTGCACCTGGCGCTGCCCGGCGAGCGCCCGCACCGCCGCGCCGACACCCCGCCGCAACTGCTCGGGGGAGCGGTCGCTGCCGAGGCCGGTGGCGACGACGAGGGAGAAGGGCGCCAGGCCCAGCGTGGGGATCTTGACGACCTCGCCCGGCTGGCCCTCGGCGCCGGCCGCGCGTAGCGCGGCGATCAGCCGGCGGCCGAGCACCTCGTCGACCGGTCGGGCCCCGGGCGCCAGGCGCGGACCCTCCGGGCCGGGGCGCACCCCGACGACGACCGCGTCCGCCGCGCTGGCCGCGGAAGGCGCGGCGACGGCGACGGACGACATGACCGAGATCCTATGGGCGCCCGGCCCCTACAGTTGCCGGATGGGTCTGCTGCGGTCACCGCTGTTCGAACGTCACGTCGAACTGGCGGCCAAGCTCGCGGATTTCGGCGGCTGGGAGATGCCGATCGAGTACGCCGCCAGCGGTGGCGGTGTCCTCAAGGAGCACGCCGCGGTCCGTACGGCCGTCGGCGTCTTCGACGTCTCCCACCTGGGTAAGGCGACCGTGCGGGGTGCCGGAGCACGGGCCTTCGTCGACTCCTGCCTGTCCAACGACCTCGCGCGCATCGTGGCCGGGCAGGCCCAATACACCCTTTGCTGCGACGAGGCCGGGGGAGTCGTCGACGACCTCATCGCCTACCTCGTAAGCGACGACGAGGTGTTCCTCGTGCCCAACGCCGCCAACACCGCCGAGGTCGTGCGCCGGTTGGCGGTCGCCGCGCCGGCCGGCGTGCAGGTGAGCGCCCAGCACGACGAGTTCGGCGTGCTCGCCGTGCAGGGACCCCGCTCGGCCGAGGTGCTGGGCCGTCTCGGGCTGCCCTGCGAGCAGAGCTACATGTCCTATGCCGACGCGACCTTCGGCGGACGCCCGGTGCGGATCTGTCGTACCGGCTACACCGGTGAGCACGGCTACGAACTGATCCCGGCCTGGGACGACACGGTCGAGCTGTGGGACGCACTGGTCGAGGCAGCGCGGGAGCTGGACGGCATGCCGGCCGGGCTAGGCGCGCGCGACACGCTGCGGACCGAGATGGGTTACCCGCTGCATGGGCACGAGCTGTCCCTGGAGATCTCCCCGCTGCAGGCCCGCGCCGGCTGGGCGGTCGGGTGGGGCAAGGAGACGTTCTGGGGCCGGGAGGCTCTGCTGGCCGAGAAGGCGGCCGGCCCGGCGCGGCTGCTGTGGGGGATCGAGGCGCTCGAGCGGGGCATCCCGCGCCCGC
>JAYTRE010000290.1:0-1894 GCA_043746395.1 Pseudonocardiales bacterium | reverse complement strand
CTGGGCGCCGGCGCGACGCCGCGCGCGGTCGTCGAGGCCGTCTACCACGACGTCGACCCGGCGCTCTGGACGGCCGCCGAGTGGTCGGTGCGCGCCCAGCTCGCTTACCTGGACGTCCAGCGCGAAAGCTAGCGGGCGCGGCGCGCCAGGCGTTCGCGGTCGAGGATGACCACGCTCTTGCCCTCCAGGCGCAGCCAGCCGCGCGCCGCGAAGTCGGCCAGTGCCTTGTTGACCGTCTCGCGCGAAGCCCCGACGAGCTGTGCCAGCTCCTCCTGGGTCAGGTCGTGCGTGACCCGCAGGTAAGCACCCTCGACGGAGCCGAAGCGCTGCGCGAGCTGCAGCAGCTGCTTGGCCACCCGGCCCGGCACGTCGACGAAGATCAGGTCGGCGAGCATCGTGTTGGTCCGGCGCAGGCGGCGGGCCACGACGCGCAGCAGCTGCAGCGCGATCTGCGGCCGGTCCTGCACCCACGCCTGCAGCGCCGCCTTGGGCAGCAGGGCCAGCCGGGCGTCAGTGACGACGGTCGCGGTGGCCGTCCGGGGGCCCGGATCGAACAGGGACAGCTCGCCGAACTGGTCGGAGGGCCCCATGACCGCGACGAGGTTCTCCCGGCCGTCGGGCGAGCGCCGGCCCAGCTTCACCTTGCCGGCGAGGACGATGTAGAGGCTCTCGCCGAGATCGCCCTCGGTGAACAGCGTCGTCCCGCGCTGGGCATCGACGATCTCAAACTCGCCGGCCAGCGCCTCGACCGCGTCCGGGTCGACGCCCTGGAACAACCCGGCCCGGCGGAGAATCTCGTCCACGTCAATCCCCTTCGCTGCGGCAGTTGCGAGCCGCGTCACAATCTCGCGCGAGTCTAGGACACGCCGTGCGGACGAGCCTGCTCAGGACGAGCGATCGCGGCGCAGGCGGGTCAGTCCGAGCCGTTGGCGGAAGCGCTGCAACGCCGAGTCAGTGCCCTCGCGCACGAAGGTGTCGAGCTCCTCGGGGCTGGCATCGTCGAGGAACTGTTCGATGTCGCGCTCGACCGCCGCCCGGTTGAGCGGCTCCTCGACGCGCCCCATGAGCAGCATGAAGCCGAGCAGCACGAACGGGAACAGCAGCACCAGCAAAGCGATCATCGTGGCTCCATTGTGCCGCACCGGCGCATCCGTAGGCTGGCGCAGTGCCCTCCGTGCCCGAGACCCCGCTGGCGCTGACCCGCCGGGCCCGCCGCATCAACCGCGAACTGGCCGTCCTCTACCCGGACGCGCACTGTGAGCTGGACTTCACCAACGCGCTAGAGCTTTCGGTCGCGACGATCCTGTCCGCTCAGTGCACCGACAAGCGGGTCAACGAGGTCACCCCGGCGCTGTTTCGGCGCTACCGCACGGCCGCCGACTACGCCGGAGCCGATCGCGCCGAGCTCGAGGAACTGGTGCGCCCCACCGGCTTCTACCGAAACAAGAGCTCGTCGCTCATCAAGCTCGGGCAGGTCCTCGTGGAGCGCTTCGACGGGGCCGTCCCGCGCACGCTCGCGGAGTTGGTGACGCTGCCCGGGTTCGGGCGCAAGACCGCCAACGTCGTGCTGGGCAACGCTTTCGGTGTCCCGGGTATCACCGTCGACACCCACTTCGGCCGGCTGGCCCGCCGCTGGGCCTGGACCGCCGAGTCCGATCCGGTCAAGGTCGAGCTGGTTATCAACGCCCTGGTCCCCAAACCGGATTGGACGCTGCTCTCCCACCGGGTCATCTGGCACGGCCGCCGGGTGTGCCACTCGCGCAAGCCGGCCTGCGGCTCGTGCGCGCTCGCGCAGTGGTGCCCGTCCTACGGCGAGGGGCCCACTGACCCCGCGGTGTCAGCGACGCTGCTGCGCAGCCCGTCGCAGGTCGCGCCAGCACCGCTTTGAGTACCG
>JAYTRE010000289.1:0-2569 GCA_043746395.1 Pseudonocardiales bacterium | reverse complement strand
TCCCAGCCGGCCAAGCGGCGTGGACCAACCTTGCTCGGCAGGGCGCAGGAGAAGTCGGGGGCCAGGAACGGGTTGGCCAGCTGCCTAGCTGCGACCGACTGGGGCACGACCCGACGCTCAGCGCTGGCAGAAGCCGCCGCGGGCTCCATCGGCGCGGTCTCATCGGGGGGCGGTTCGATACCCACCGCCCTCAACATGTCCCGCTTGAGCAACCTGGCCGCATCGGATACGACGGCATCCTCCGCGAGGATCGCGAGAAGCATCGGGTCACGCACAGCGGTCTTCGCGAGGATCGTCGCGATCCCGTCCAGGCGCTTCAGCTGCTCGGCCCGGCTGTTCTGGCTGCTGGTCTGCTTCCCGTGGACTCGGGCGTGCTCCTCGCGCACAAGCAGTGCGATCACCTGAAACTTCGTGCGCACTGCAGGCGTCACGCGGCGACTCTCGACAGCCGCTTGCACCTCACGAACAGCGCGGGCGAGCACCGACACGACGTCCTCACGGACACCGAAGCGGCGCTGCTGCGGCGAAGCAGTATCGCGAGCGCCCACCTGACGCCGGCGTGGTCGAGCCACACACCCTCCTCTGAACGCCCACCTCGGTGGCCAGGCAAAAATCGGCATACATACCCGCGGTCAAGACGATGGATATCTCCCAGGAACCCCGGGCGACTGCTCCGAGACGAACGCTGGCCCCACCGAATGCCGCGAGGGCCGACGGACCGCCCACTTCAGGCCCTCAGCCGCCAGTCGATGAGCGGGTTGACGACCGCACGGGAGGACCTCGCGAGCCGAGCAGCGTCAAGCCTCGTATGGGCGGCGCAGATCCCATGTTAGCGCCCGTCGGTACACGCCGTGATACGACGCGATCAACGTCGCTAGCGCACCCGCTGCAGCAGCCGCTAGAGCGACGCACCATCAACGACAGCAACACCGACACTGTCCCGGCGGACCGACGAACGTCCACGTCGATGCCGCGCACGATCCGTCGATAGGTGCGGCGCTGGTTGTTCGCGGGCGGAGCCCAGATGAGTCGATATGGTTCGGCGAAACGACCACCGCTTGTGCTCGATCCGACTGAACTCGCGCAACCTGTCCTCGGGCGCGAGCCGGTGAACGGTGAAGTAGAGGTCCGCCCAGCTCAGGTCGGGTCGGGCGCCAGCCGGACGATCATCTTGCCGGTGTTGACGCCCCGCAGCATGCCGATGAACGCCGACACCGCGTCGTCCAGGCCGTCCGCGACGGTCTCGTGAGAGACGATCCTGCCGTCAGACAGCGCGGGCCGCACCATCGCGTCGAACTCGTCCTGCAGGTCGGCGTTGTCATAGACGAGGAAGCCGCGCAATGTCAGTCGCTTGCCGGTGATCATGCTCATGTTGCGAGGACCCGCGGGGCTCTCGGTGGCGTTGTAGCCCGAGATCGACCCGCAGATCGCGGCGCGGCCGAACACGTTCATGGCACCGATCGCGGCCTCGAGGTGCTCGCCGCCGACGTTGTCGAAGAACACGTCGACGCCGTCGGGTGCGGCGTTCGTCAGTAGTTCGGCCACCGGGCCGTCGTGGTAGTCGAACGCGGCGTCGAAGCCCAGCTCATCGAGCAGATGGCGCACCTTCTGCGGTGATCCGGCGCTGCCGATGACGCGCGGCGAACCGTTGAGCTTCGCCAGCTGGCCGACCATGCTGCCCACCGCTCCGGCCGCGCCGGAGACGAAGACGGTGTCCTTCGCGGTGAACGCGGCGATGCGGAACAGCCCGGCGTAGGCCGTAAGGCCGGTCATCCCGAGCGCGCCCAGGTACAGCGACGACGACGTACCTGCCAGCGGCGCGATAGCGCGGAACTCGCCAGCGCCGAGCAGCGCGTGCTCACGCCACCCCGCGTTGTGCACGACCACGGTGCCGACCGCGACCTCGGGATCGGCCGACTCGACGACCTCGCCGACGGCACCGCCCTGCGCGGGCTCATTCAGCTGCCACGGCGGGGCGTAGGACGGCGCGTCGTTCATGCGTCCGCGCATGTACGGGTCGACGGACATGACGAGGTTGCGGACGAGGACCTGCCCGGGTGCCGGGTCCTCAAGTTCGGCGTTTACCACCCGGAAGTCGTCCTGGGTGGGCTCGCCGCGCGGACGGGCCGCGAGCTGAATCTGTCGCGTCGAGGTGGGCATAGATCGAGCCTAGGCGTGGACGTCTCGCTGACACATGCACGCCCACCGCGGCCGATGACAACTGTGTGCAGATGTAGCCGATGCACTACCGCGGAACTCAAGACACGAAAGTATCCGTCTCGATCTGCGCGCCGAGAACGTCACGGGAGAGATGCGCCTTGGGTTCACGGATCGGATGTTCTGGCGCCGCTCGGAGGTGTCGCGGTTAGCGCTCCTTCGCCGGGCAGTTCAGCGGGCGGGTCTTACGGGATAGCACGGTGGTCGGGAGCGTGCGACGCACCGAGCCGAGCGAAGGGGCCCCGTTCGGCGTTCCCCGACCGGACAGGATTTCTGGCCGGACATCAAGATGCGCTGTCTGCGGCTTGGTGAGGACGTTTCTCAGGGCCCGGTGGTGATGGCCTGGTGCTCG
>JAYTRE010000288.1:0-4711 GCA_043746395.1 Pseudonocardiales bacterium | reverse complement strand
GTTGCCCGTCATGACCAGTGCCACCTGGCGACTGCCGGGCTATCACGTGGAGCAACTCCTGGGCTTCGGCGGTGCCGGCGACGTGTGGCGGGGGCGCGTTGCCGCGACCGGCGAGCCCGTCGCGCTCAAGCGCATCCGCGTCCAGGATCCGGACCAGCTGCGCGCCGCTCGGCGCGAGGCGGCCCTGCTGGGCACGCTCGATCACCCCAACCTGGTGCGCCTGCATGACGTGCTGCCCACCGCGGAGTCGCTGGTGCTCGTCCTGGACCTCGCCGCAGGCGGGTCGCTGGCCCAGCTCGTCGCAGCGCGCGGCCGGCTGTCACCCGGCGAGACGATCAGCGCGCTCGCGCCGATCGCCGCCGCGCTGGCGCACGCTCACGCCGCCGGGGTAGTCCACGGCGACGTGACGCCGGGCAACGTGCTGTTCACCGAGGTCGGCCTGCCGCTGCTCGCCGACCTCGGCGTCGCCCGCGTGGTGGGTGACGACGTGCTGGTGCGCAGCACGCCGTCCTTCGTGGACCCTGGCGTGGCGGCCGGCGGGCTGCCCGGGCCGCACAGCGATGTCTTCATGATCGGTGGGGTCACGTTGTTCGCCCTGACCGGATGCCCCGTGTGGTCGGGCGGGTCCACTGGCGCGGTGCTCGCTCAGGCTGCTGCGGGGGAGCTGGCCGACGTGGCGGCACGGCTCGGATCCGCCGGTGTCCCGGCGCGGATCGTCGAGGTTGTCGGGCGGGCGATGCAGCTCGAACCCCAACTGCGCGGGACGGCGGCCGAGTTCGCTCTCGACCTGCGCCACGCCGGGCAGCCGGTCGCCGTCGAGATCGCGGCCGGGCGGGCGCGGGTAGCACCGGCACTGCCCGCACCAGCGCCCGACCGCGGGCGGCATGCCGCGGCCGAGGCCACCCACCGCGCCGGCCCCCACGCGGGCACCGCCCCAGCGGCAGCCGACCCGGCTCGGCCGGACTTCGACCGCCCCGGCAGCGCGCCGCCGCCGGCGGCTGAGCCGCTTACCCACGGTGCGCGGCTCCGGCCGCTGGCGGCCCGTCCCACCCGCCTGCGCTGGTACCGCCGCCGCGGGCTGCTCCCGAGCGCGCTGGCCGTCGCCGGCGCCATGGTGCTCGGGGTCGGCGGGTGGCAGTTCGGGCGGTGGCGGGCTGCTCCCGCCGCATCGACGGCTGCCACGCCGACCGCGTCGGCCGCCGCATCGGCAGCGGTGCACAACCCGCCGGATGTCGCCGCGCTGCGCGCGGAGCTCGTGCGTCTGGACGCGGTGCGCGAGCGGGCCTTCGCGCAGCGGGCCCCGGCGCTGCTCGCTCAGGTGTATCACTCGGCGATGCTGATCGAGCAGGACGCCGAGCTGGTACGCCGCCTCATTCCCCCCGAGTGCGGGCTGATCGGGCTGCACACCAGCTTCCGCGACGTCACAGTGGCGAACGCCGCGGGGGCCCGCGTCGAGGTGCGGGCGCGGGTGACGCTTGCCCCGTCGAGCCTGGTGTGCCACGGCACGACGCGGGGGCGCACGCCCGGGCTGGGGCCGGTGACCTTGCAGATCGCGCTCGTGCCTGAGGTCGGCGGCTATCGCATCGCCAGCCAGCGCCGGGCTTGATCAGCGCCGCAGCGCCCACCGCAGCGCCGACTCAAGCTCGGCATGCTCGTGGCGGAACCCGGCATCGACAAGCTGGCCGGGCAGCGCGCGCTGGCCGGCCAACGTCGCGGAGGCGAACTCCCCGAGGGCGATCCTCAGCGCGAAGCCGGGCGTCGGCAGCACCGTCGGCCGGTGCAGCACTCGCCCGAGCGTCGCCATGAACTCCCCGTTGCGGACCGGCACCGGGCCGGTGAGGTTCACGGGACCGACGACGTCGTGCTCGAGGAGGAACAGGATGGCCCGCACCTCGTCGGCGAGCGAGAGCCACGGCATGAACTGCCGCCCGCTGCCGAGCCGGCCCGCGACGCCGGCCCGGACCAGGGGTTTGAGCCGCTTGAGCAGGCCACCGTCGCCGGACAGCACGAGGCCGGTGCGCAGCTGGCTCACCCGAACCCCCGCGTCCCGAGCCGGGGCGCTCGCCGCCTCCCACTGCACGCACAGCTCGGCGAGGAAACCGCTGCCCGGGCCCGCCGACTCGGTCACCTCCCGGTCACCGGTGTCGCCGTAGTAGCCCACGGCGGACGCGGTGAGCAACACCCGCGGTCCGCCGGATTCAACGAGTGCCCGGCTCAGCGTCGCGACGGGATCCACCCGGCTGCGCACGAGCGTGCGCCGATACGCCTCGCTCCAGCGGTGGTCTCCGACTCCGGCCCCGGACAGGCACACCACGGCGTCAGCGCCGGCCAGCACGCCCGGGTCGAGCTGATCGCGCTGCGGATCCCACTGCGACTCATCGGCCGAGCGTGCCGGTCGCCGCACCAGGACCGTGACGGTGTGCCCTGCCTCGCGAAGCGACGCGCGCAGCGCCGTCCCGATGAGGCCGGATGCGCCGGCCAGGACGATGCGCATGACCGGCCTAGGCCAGCCCCAGCGCTCGTTCGAACGCGCCGGCCTCGAGTCGTTGTTTCATCGTGACGAGGAACCTCGCCGCGTCAGCACCATCGACGATGCGGTGGTCGTAGGACAGTGCGAGGTAGACCATCGAGCGGATCGCGATGGTTTCGCCGAGCTCGTCGTCGGAGATCACGACGGCCCGCTTGACCACCGCTCCGGTGCCGAGGATGCCCACCTGCGGCTGGTTGATGATCGGGGTGTCGAACAGGGCACCGCGGCTGCCGGTGTTCGTCAGCGTGAACGTCCCACCGCCCAGCTCGTCCGGGCTGATCGAGTTCGATCGGGTCCGGGCGGCCAGATCGGCGATCTTGCGGGCGATCCCGGCGAGGTTCAGGTCGCCCGCGTCGTGGATCACCGGCACGAGCAGCCCGCGCTCGGTGTCGACGGCGATGCCCAGGTGCTCGGCGTCGTGGTAAGTGATCGTCTTGGCCGTGATGTCGATCGAGGCATTGACCACGGGATGGGTCTTGAGCGATTCGATTGCGGCGACAGCGAAGAACGGCAGGAAGCTGAGCTTGACCCCTTCGCGGGCCTCGAAGTCGGCCTTCGCCGCTGCCCGCAGCCGGGCGACCTTGGTGACGTCCACCTCGATGACGGTGGTGAGCTGGGCGGCGGTCTGCAGCGACTCGACCATGCGGGTGGCGATGACCTGGCGCATCCGCGACATCGGTTCCACGCGGCCGCGCTGAGCTGCAGGCGGGGCAGCGTGGGCGGGAGCTGCCGGGCCCGGGGCCGCGGAGGCTGCGGGTGCCGATGCGGCGGCGGCGGGCACGGCGGACGCGGTGGCCTGCTGCGCCTGCTCGGCGGCCGCCAGCACGTCGGACTTGCGGATGCGCCCGCCCACGCCGGTGCCGGTCAGCGTGGCCAGGTCGACGCCGTGCAAGCTGGCCAGCTTGCGCACCAGCGGGGTGACGTAGGTGCCGGCGAGGTCGTCGTCGCCGTCGGCCTCCGCCGCAGCCTGAGGTGCCGGTGCCGGTGCCGGTGTCCGTGCTTGAGGTGCCGGTGCCGGTGCCGGTGCGTGAGGCGCCGGTGTCGGTGCTTGAGGTGCCGGTGTCGACGGCGCGGTCACCTCGGGCTCGGTGGCCGGCTGGGCCGCAACCGCGGCGGCGGCGGGAGGCTGTTGTGCGACGGGCTCCGGCCGAGCCGGCTCGGCAGCGGGCGCGGCGGGCTGCTCGGCCGGGGCCGGCTCGGGCTGGGCTTCGGCGGTGGGTGCCGCTCCCGCCGCATCCCCGGCATCGCCGATGACCGCGAGTTCGACGCCGATCTCGACGGTTTCGTCCTCCTGGACCTTGATCGACAACACCGTGCCGGAAGCCGGGGAGGGCACCTCGGTGTCGACCTTGTCGGTAGAGACCTCCAGCAGCGGCTCGTCCGCGTCGACGTGATCGCCCTCGTGCTTCAGCCAGCGGGTAACGGTGCCTTCGGTGACGCTCTCACCGAGGCGCGGCATGGTCACGGAGACCGACATGGGCCAACGACTCCTTAGCTGGGGGCGGAACGGGATCAGTCGTGTACGTGCAGCGGCTTGCCGGCGAGCAGCAGGTGCGCTTCGCCGATCGCCTCGGACTGGGTCGGGTGCGGGTGGATCAGCTGGGCGACCTCGCTCGGCAGCGCCTCCCAGTTGTAGATCAACTGCGCCTCCGCGATGAGCTCGCCGACCCGATCGCCGACGATGTGGATGCCGAGCACCGGGCCGTCCACCTCGGCGATGAGCTTGACGGCGCCCTTGGTGTTGAGGATGGCGCTGCGGCCGTTGCCGGACAGGTCGTAGGTGACGGTCTTGATGTGCTCGGCGCCGAATTTCTCCGCGGCCTGCGCCTCGGTGTAGCCGACCGAGGCCACCTCGGGTGCGGAGTAGGTGATGCGCGGCACCCCGGCATAGTCGATCGGCACCACCGGCTGACCGGCGAGGTGCTCGGCCACCAGGATCCCTTCTGCGAAGCCGACGTGCGCGAGCTGCAGGGTCGGGATTACGTCACCGACGGCGTAGACGCCGTCGACGCTCGTGCGGCAGTACTCGTCGACGACCACGAACCCGCGATCCATCGCGATGCCCTGTTCCTCGTAGCCGAGGTTCGCGGACACCGGCCCGCGACCCACCGCGACGAGCAGCAGTTCGGCCTCGAGGGTCTCGCCACCCTCGAGGTGGACCCGCACGCCGGAGTCGGTGTA
>JAYTRE010000287.1:0-2818 GCA_043746395.1 Pseudonocardiales bacterium | reverse complement strand
CCTATACCCCGCGTGCCGGTCACGACGTCGCTGCCCACCACAGCACGGTATGTCAGTTCACGCAGTGCCGCCGCCGGTCGCGGCGCGCTGTGTCCAGGCACGTCGCCAATCAGCGCCCAGCCAGCTGGGCCGACGCCGGAGCGCGCGGACTACAGCCAGGTCGTGATGCGGATCGTTGTGCCGTCGGCCGACGACCTCAGCTGGACCAGGTCGCAGAGCTGGTTCACGAGGTAGATCCCGCGCCCGCTGATAGCCTCCAACGGCGGCTGCCGGCGCCCGACCAGCGGCTCGGTAATCTGCCCGGCGTCGGTGAACTCCATCAGCATCGCGTCCGGTTCGCGCCAGAGCACCAGGCTCCCGGATCCACCGCCGTGCCGCGCGCTGTTCGCGGCAAGCTCGCTGCTGGCCAGCACCAGCTCCTCGGTGCGAGCGGCCGGCAATCGGCAGCCAGCGGCAAACTCGGCGATCAGCGCGCGGGTAGCAGCCAGCCCGGCGACGTCATAGCGGTGGCGCTGCGCGGTGTCCGGCGCGGGCGGCAACGGCGCGGCGAAAGCGGCCAGCACGGCATCCTCGTCATAGTGCCCGGTCGGTACCCTCTCACCGGAGCTCGACCGGACCGGGTGGCTGCGCAGCGCACCCGCGAGCACCTCGAGCGGGAGGGCACTCTCGTCGTAGGGACACAGCAGCCGCCAGTGCGGCCCGCCGCCAAAGGCCCGGTTGAGCAGCAGTTCGTGCACCAGGCACTCCGACAACTCGGCGTCGCGGCGCCCGGGCCAGGCCGGTTCACCGACGCCCCGCGCGCTGCGCCCGGCGGCAGTCTGCGCGTCGAGGAACGCCTGCCACACCGCGATGATCCGCGCCGGGTTGGCGCCGATCTGCGTCATATCGAAGAACTGGACGGCTCCGGCGTCAGCGCCGAGTTCATCGCGGAGCAGCCCGATGTTGCGCGGCGGCTCGGCGACGGCAACCACTTGGTCCTGCTCGAGCCCGTCCCTGATGAAGCCCGCGACATACTCGACGAACTCGCCGTCATCGCCATAGAAGAACGTCTCGTGCTGGAACGTCTCGGTCGACACCTCGACGCCGACGCTCACGCACGCACCTGCATCGACGTGGCAGTGACGATCGCGGCAAGGCCCAGGATCTGCCAAATCCGAGCGAACATGGATGGGGCTCCCACGATTCGAAGATGCGTGCCGTGCGCAGCCAGTGTGCCCGCCCAACCGGCCACAACGCCGCAGCCGCGCCCGTCAATGAACTCCAGCTCAGCAAGATCCAGGACGACCTGCCGGCCGGTCAGCGGTGCGGAGGCGAGCACCCGCGCCAGCTCGTCAGCGCGGCAGGAGTCGACCGCGCCGGCCAGCACCAGCCGGTCGCCGTCGACGGACAGCCGCAACGGGGCGATGCTGAGGCGAGGCGGCACACACCCGTCGGCAGGCCGAGCCGCATCGTCCGGGACGGCCTCCCGGTACTCCGCCACCGCCGGCGCGACGGCAATGGTGCGCATCGTCGCGACGATACGGCACCGGAGCCCAGGTGCGACCGGCACGCGCCAGCTGGCAACCCGGGGTGGATGAGCGGCGACAGCGCGGATAACGGCAGTCGAGGTGGTCATCGAAGCTCGAGAACCTCGTTCTCCCAGGAAGCAAATGACGAGCCGTCGCAACCAGGACCACCGACGACGGTGTACTGCGCGGACCGGTCGGCGTTGTTGGCCGGAATTCGCATGGTGAAGCAGGTACCGACCCCGACCGTGCTCGAGACCTCGAGGGTGCCCTGGCGCGCTTCGACGATCGTGGCGACAATAGCCAGCCCAAGCCCACTGCCGGCGCGGTCCCCGGCGGTACTACCAGTCTTGAAGATCTCGAACACCTGCTGCAGATCCGCTTCGGGAATGCCGACGCCCGAGTCCTCGACGGAGACGACCACGTCACTTGCCTGGCGCAAGGCCGTGATCGTGATGCAATCGCCGGAGCTGGTGAACTTCACCGCGTTCTCGATGAGGCAGTCGAGGGCCGCTTCGATGCGTTCGGGGTCGCCGAGCATGACGCCCACCGAACTCGCCGAGGACCAGGCGCGGTCGGCCGTCGCCGCCCAGCGTTGAGTGATGGCCTCGATTTGATCGTCGAGGTGGATCGGCACTCTGGGCGCCACAGCCTCGACGCGGACCAGGGTCAGCAGCTTGGTGGCCAACGCCGAGGCCTTGTCCAGCTCGCCGAGGACCAGTCGAGCGTCACAGCGAATGGCCTCGTCACTCGTCGCATCACGGATGAGCTCGACGAACCCGCGCGCGATCGTGAGCCGGGTGCGCACCTCGTGCGAGCCGAATCGGGCCGCCAATTCCCGGTTGTGCGAGCGGATCTGCTCGTCCTCCAGCAACTGGGCGATCCGCTGCTGCGCCGCGCGGTGCCGGTTGACGTGCCAGATCAACATCCACACCAGCACGGCCATCAAGACGACTTCGGAACACTCCGACCAGCCGATTACCCGGGACTGGGCATGGCGGACCAGCGGGTCGCTAGTGGCCAGGGTGATCGCCCAGAAAGAGACGTAGGTCGTTGGCTTCGACCACGGGACCAGCCCGTAAAGAAAGCCGAAGCTGGCCCAGATCAGGTGGTATGGAATCGTCTCCTCGCCGGGCACCAGGTACATCAACCACAGGTTCACGAGGGCGAAGACCAGCCACCCGGTGGCAAGCACCCGCTTAGCAGGCAACGAATCGATAACCGACATTGCGCACCGTCTCGATACTGTTCGCGGCAATCTTGGCCCGTAACCGGCGCACGCAGACGTCGACGACATTGGTCCCTGGGTCGAA
>JAYTRE010000286.1:0-3379 GCA_043746395.1 Pseudonocardiales bacterium | reverse complement strand
CGGGTCGAGGTGGTGCTCGACGCTGTCGATCTCCAGCACGGCCCGCAGCGCGCGCCAGTAGAAGTCCACGACGAGATAGCCGCCACCCGGCAGCTCCAGGCGCGCGTTCTGCTCGAAGCTGGGCAGCCCCGCGGCGCGCAGGAGCCGCGCGGCGCGCGCCTCGGGAGCCGACCAGGCGCCATCGCCGACCTCAGCAAGCGCCCGGCGCAGATGGGCGCTTCCGCCTTGCGGCCCCTCGCGCAATTCGTCGGCCAGTTCGTCCAGGGTGCACAGCCTGGCGCGGACTGCCTGAGCGACCAGAGCGCGGACGTCGTCGAGTTGGCGTCGCTCGAGGGCGAGGTCGGCGACAGCGCGCGACAGGGCTGCGCGCGGCGGCCCGGGCAGCAGGGCGGGTGTCGGAAGCCGGCGGGTCCGACGCACTCGTACCCACCCGATCGAGCGTGCAGTGGTGCTTCGCGGGACGAGGACCAGCACCGTCTCCGGGCGTGGCACCGAGCGCAGCCGTTGGTCGGCGAGTGCTGCCGCGCCGGACAGCAGGCTGCCTTCGCCGGCGAATCCGACCGCGGCGTTCAGACGGTCGGTCCAGGTGAGGGTGTCGACAGTCAGGTAGGTGCGCGGCAGCACCCGCCGCCAGCGTCCGGTGGTCAGCCGGTGCTCGATCTCGTTACGGGAATGCCCGCGGCGCAGTGCGTCGGCTCTCGTCAGCACCCGGGGGAGCGCGGTCGGGTCGAGCTGCGGCACGAGATCGTCGAGCCACGCGGGGTTCATAACCCTGGACTGTCCACCGCTCCCGCCGCCGTCGACGGGCCCACGTTCGACCCTGTGGACGGCCCGCGCCTGCTGTGCACAGGCGCGTCATCGTTGATCGATCCGCACTCCGACGGGCTGCGGGCCGCTGCAGCGCGGATTGATCACCACGCCGATGCGCCCACGTGCGGCCACGTCGGCAGCAGTGGTTAGGGTCGACGACGTGGCGGGCAACCTGGCGCTTTATCGCAAGTACCGCTCGGCCACCTTCGCCGAGGTGATCGGGCAGGAGCACGTCACCGAGCCGCTGCGGCACGCCCTGACTGCGGGGCGCATCAACCACGCCTACCTCTTCAGCGGCCCGCGCGGCTGCGGCAAGACGTCCAGCGCCCGCATCCTGGCCCGCTCGCTCAACTGCGCGGCCGGCCCGACGGCCGATCCGTGCGGCGCGTGCGACTCCTGCGTCGAACTGGCGCCCAACGGTTCGGGCTCGATCGACGTCATCGAGATCGACGCGGCCAGCCACGGCGGTGTGGACGACGCGCGTGACCTGCGGGAGCGCGCCTTCTTCGCGCCGGTCCGCGACCGGTACAAGGTCTACATCATCGACGAGGCGCACATGGTCACGACGCAGGGTTTCAACGCCCTGCTCAAGCTCGTCGAGGAGCCGCCGAACTTCCTGGTGTTCGTGTTCGCGACGACCGAACCCGACAAGGTGCTGACGACGATCCGCTCGCGCACCCACCACTACCCGTTCCGGCTCATCCCGCCCGGCACGATGCGCGCGCATCTCGAGGCGATCTGCGCTGCCGAGGGCATCGTCGTGGAGCCCGCCGTGCTCCCGCTCGTCGTGCGTGCCGGTGGCGGCTCGGCGCGCGATTCGCTGTCGATCCTGGACCAGCTGCTCGCCGGCGCCGGGCCGGGTGGCGTCACCTACGCGCGGGCCGTCGCGCTGCTCGGCGTTACCGACGGTGCGCTGCTCGACGACATGGTCGACGCCCTCGCCGCGGGCGATGCGGCGGCGGTGTACGGGACCGTTGACCGGGTCGTCGAGGCCGGGCACGATCCGCGCCGCTTCGCCGCCGACCTGCTCGATCGCTTTCGGGACCTGATCCTGCTCGACGCGGTGCCTGAGGCGGCCTCGCGCGGCCTGCTCGACGCGCCCCAGGACACGATCGCGCAGATGAGCGAGCAGGTGCTGCGCCTGGGCGGGGCCACGGTGACCCGCTTCGCCGAGATCGTGCACACCGCGCTCCTTGAGATGCGCGGGACGACCTCTCCTCGGTTGGTGTTGGAGTTGCTGTGCGCCCGGATGCAGCTGCCGGATGCGGCGGCTGACTCGGCGGCACTGCTGCAGCGGCTCGAGCGGCTCGAGCGACGACTGGCGGCCGGGGCGCAACCCGCCGTGGTAGCCGCGGCACCGGAGCCGACGTCACAGCGGTCGGAGCACCCGCCCGCGCGACCCCAGGGCGCGCAACCGCAGGCCGCCCCGCCGGACCACGCGCAGCCCGGCCGCCAGCAGGCGCGCCCGGCGCCGCCCAAGCCCGAGCGGCCGCGCGTTGCGCAGCCCAGCCCCGAGCAGCCCGAGCCGCCGAGCCAAGCGCTGCCCGAGCGGCGGCAAGGCGACCAGCCCCCACCCGCACCGGGCAGCCTCGACGCCGCTGCCTTACGCCGCCTGTGGCCCGAGGTGCTCGACGTCGTCAAGCAGGCCAGCCGGCGTACCCGGGCGCTGCTGGACAACGCGCAGATCGCGAGGGCCGACGGGGAGGTCGTGACGCTGGCCGCGTCGGGAGCCCTGGCCAAGATGATCGCCGAGGACAGCAACACCTCGGTACTGCGCGCCGCCCTGACCGAGGTCGTGGGCGGCTCCTGGCAAATCGCAGTCGACCCCAGCGGCGCGACGACCGCGCCGGACCGGGCCGCCGCCGACGCCCCCCCGAACCCGCGCCCCGGCGAGGCCGACCCGCGTGACGAACCCGACTTCGACGCCGCTCCCGGGCGGGCGCCCACCGCCGATCCCGAGGCCGAGGCGCTCAAGCTCCTGCACACCGAGCTCGGCGCCCGTCCGGTCGAGCGAGGCTGAGCACCCGAGCGAGGCTGAGCACCCGAGCGAGGCTGAGGTGGGCAAGGAGCCGAACCCGCTGGGACGGACCGGCTGCTCTCGGCGGTCCAGACGGCGCGACCCGGCCCAGACGGCGCGACCCGGCCCAGACGGCGCGACCCGGCCCAGACGGCGCGACCCGGTCCAGACGGCGCGACCCGGCCCAGACGGCGCGACCCGGTCCAGACGGCGCGACCCGGCCCAGGACGGCGCGACCCGGCCCAGGACGGCGCGACCCGGCCCAGACGGCACGGCCCGGCCAAGACGGCACGACCCGGCCCAGACGGCACGACCCGGCCAGGACGGCACGATGTCGCGCCGCCGTCGCGCAGCGGTCGCGACAGCGGAGCCGGTTACGCTGGCCCCCACTCGAGGAAGGGGTAATGCGGTGGCCTCGCGCAGTAGTGGCTTCGGTGGGCAGCCGAACATGCAGCAGCTGATGAAGCAGGCGCAGAAGATGCAGCAGCAGGTGGAAGCCGCCCAGGCCGAGCTGGCCCAGACCGAGGTCGTCGGCACGGCCGGGGGCGGCCT
>JAYTRE010000285.1:0-5494 GCA_043746395.1 Pseudonocardiales bacterium | reverse complement strand
TGTCGCTCTGGCTCGAGACAGCAGGCTCGCTGACACCTCGGCCGGCCCTGCCGGGACCCCGCACTGTCGACGTGGCGATCGTCGGCGCCGGCTACACCGGCCTGTGGACGGCTTACTACCTGCTCGGCCTGGACCCGACCCTACGGGTCGCGGTTGTCGAATCGGAGATCGCCGGGTTCGGCGCGTCCGGACGCAACGGTGGCTGGTGCTCGGCGCTATACCCGGTCGGCATTGCGCGGCTGGCCGCCGAG
Source organism: Pseudonocardiales bacterium (assembly GCA_043746395.1). Lineage (GTDB taxonomy): Bacteria > Actinomycetota > Actinomycetes > Mycobacteriales > Jatrophihabitantaceae > JAYTRE01. Next base: position 5,243 of record JAYTRE010000285.1, on the reverse strand, counting down.
TCGGGCCGGGACGCGGCAATCGCGCAGTACCGCGCCATGCGAGGCGCGGTCACCGAGGTCGTCGACGTGGCCCGCGCCGAGGGCATCGACGCCGACGTCACCGTCGGGGGGACGGTCGTGGTGGCCCGCTCGGCGACGCAGCTGGAGCGCGCCGCGGCCGAAACGAGCGAGGCCGGCGAGTACGGCCTGGACGTCACGCTGCTGGGCGCCGCCGAGGCGCGTACCCGCTTCAACGCGACGGCGGTGCTGGGCGCGACCTACACCCCCCATTGCGCAGCGCTGCATCCCGGCAAGCTGGTGCGCGGGCTCGCCCAGGTGGTGGCGGCACGCGGCGCGCAGCTCTACGAGCAGACCAGGGTGACGGCGGTCGAGCCGGGCGCGGTGCACACCGAGTACGGCACGGTGCGGGCCGATGTGGTGGTCCGGGCCACCGAGGGCTTCACTGCCCGGCTGCCCGGGCTCAACCGCGCGCTTGCGCCGGTGTACTCGCTGGTCATCGCCACCGAACCGCTGCCGGACTCGGTCTGGGACGAGATCGGCCTGAACGGGCGGGAGACGTTCAGCGACCACCGCCACCTGATCATCTACGGCCAGCGCACTGCCGACGGACGACTGGTCTTCGGTGGCCGCGGCGCCCCGTACCACCTCGGCTCCCGAATCCGCCCTGGCTACGACCGGGTGCCGCGGGTGTTCGCCGCGCTGGAGGAGACGCTCGCCGAGCTGTTGCCGGTGGTGCGGGGGCGCGCGATCACCCACCGCTGGGGCGGACCGCTCGGCATCGCCCGCGACTGGCACGCCTGCGTGGGACTCGACCGCACAACCGGCCTGGCCTGGGCGGGTGGCTACGTCGGCGACGGCGTGTCCACCACGAACCTGGCCGGACGCACGATCGCGGACCTGGTCACCGGCCGCGCCACCGAGCTCACCGCGCTGCCGTGGGTCGGGCACCGCTCCCGCAGGTGGGAACCCGAGCCGCTGCGGTGGCTGGGAGCCAACGCCGGGCTGCAGGCGATGACGTGGGCGGACAACGCCGAGGCCCGCAGCGGGAAACCCTCACGACTCGCGGGCCTGGTCAACGCCATGATGGGACGGTGACCGACCGCAGCCGCACCGAGATCACCCGCCTGCGCGAGAAGGCCAGCGGCGATCGCGCCCTACTGGACGCCCTGCTCGACGCGGTTCCCGTCGGACACTTCGGGCTTGTCGACGACGCGGGTGGGCCGGTCGTGATCCCCACGGCGATCATCCAGGACGGTGACCGCCTGCTCGTCCACGGCTCGACGGGCTCGCCCTGGATGCGCCGACTGGCCGATGGCGCGCCTACCTGCCTCACGGTCACCGCCTACGACGGCCTGGTTATTGCCCGATCGGCATTCGAGTCCTCGATCCACTACCGCAGCGCGGTGCTGTTCGGTTCGTGCGTGCCGGTGACTGGCGCGGCGAAGGACGCCGCGCTCGACCTGGTGACTGACCGCCTGGTCCCGGGCCGCGTCGCCGAGCTACGCCGGCCGCACAAGCGGGAGCTCGCGGCCACGCAGGTGCTGCAATTCCCGATCGTGGAATGGTCGTTGAAGATCTCCGCGGGCTGGCCGGACGATCCACCCGAGGACGTCGCCGGAGACGCGTGGGCGGGCGTGGTGCCGAGGGTGATCACTTTCGGTACGCCGCTCCCGGCGCCTGACCTGCGAGCGGGAATTGCCGTGCCCGAGTCGGTGCGCCGGCTGTGAGTCAGCGGGTAGGTGCCGGGGCGCCGTAGCGCAACCCGTCGACGAGCAGGGCGATCAAGCGCCCGGTGCGGTCCTGCCAACCGGGTGAGTCGGTGGCCATGCAGATCCCGCTCATACCGCGCAGCAGGTCGTCGGCGTCGGCATCCGCGCGGATCGTCGCGCCACTGACGGCGGCGGCGACGAGTGTGGCCAGCGCGGAGTGGATGCGGTCGTGGCTGTAGGTGAACAGCTCGTTGTCGGCGCCGAGCACCGCCTTGAGGGCCATCGCCATGCCCTTCTTGGTAGCCACGTAGCCGGCGAAGTTGCCCATCCAGATGGCCAGCGCGGTGTCGGGCGGATGATCAGCCAGCAGCGTCTCGACGCCTTCACAGAGACGCTCCACCTCGCGGCGGTAGACGGCCTCGCTGAGCGCGTCACGCGTCGGGAAGTGCCGGTACAGCGTGCCGATACCGACGCCGGCGCGGCGGGCGATCTTCTCCAGGGAGGCCTCGACGCCCCGCTCGGCGTAGACAGCGGCAGCGGCGGCGAGGAGTGCGTCGTGATTGCGCTGCGCGTCGGCGCGCATGGCTCGATCCGGGCCCGGCGCGTCGGGGCGCGCAGCCAGCTCCGGGCCGGCAACGGACTGGGACACGCTCACCTCCGGCGAATCGGTTGCTATCGGAGGGAACCTCCGTATCGTTAACCGGAGGTTGCATCCGCTTGCACCGAATACTACCCCGGCCAGGAGCTTTCGTGTGACAATTCAGTCCCCGCCGCTGCCAGCGGTCGTACTCGCAGCCCGGCGTCGCCTGCTGCCGCACGGGCACCCGGTCCTCGTCCTCACCCTGATCCTGACCTGCCAACTGATGGTGATTCTCGACGCCACGATCGTGAACATCGCCCTGCCGGACATCAAGCACGCCCTGCACGTCTCCACCGCCAACCTGTCCTGGGGTGGTCAACGCCTACACCCTCACCTTCGGTGGGCTGCTGCTGGGGGCCCGGGCCGGTGACATCCTCGGCCGGCGCCGCACCTTCCTCGCCGGCATGACGATCTTCACCCTCGCCTCACTGGCCGGCGGGTTCGCCGGTGACTCCACCCAGCTGCTCGTCGCCCGGGCCGTGCAAGACATCGGCGGCGCGCTGGCCACCCCGTCCGCGCTCGCTCTGCTCATGACGATGTTTGCGCAGGGGCGCGAGCGCACCCGCCCGATCGGGCTGTACACGGCGGTGTCGATCGGCGGCAGTGCCGTCGGACTCAGCGCCGGGGGCATGCTGTCGCAGTGGGCATCGTGGCGGTGGGTGCTGTTCGTCAATGTCCCGATCGGCATCGCCGTCGTCCCCCTCGCGCGGCTGGTCCTGCCCGAGACCCGGCGCAACCGCGGGCGCTTCGACCTCGCCGGCGCCCTCACCTCCACGCTCGGCATGGCCACCCTGGTCTACGGGTTCGTCCATGCCGCAACCAACGGCTGGAGCAACGTCGAGACGATCGGCTCCTTCGCCGTGGGCCTGGCGCTGCTCGCCGCGTTCGTTTTCACCGAGCTGCGCGCGCCGTCGCCGATCACGCCCCTGCGGCTGTTCGCCGACCGCAACCGCAGCAGCTCCTACGTCGCCCGACTGCTGCTCGTCGCCGGGATGATGGGAATGTTCTTCTTCCTCACCCAGTTCCTGCGCGGCGTGCGCGGTTATAGCGACCTGCAGACCGGGTTCGCCTTCCTCCCACTCACGGTGGCCGTCTTCACGGCGTCCCAGCTGAGTGCGCGGCACCTGGTCGAACGGGTCGGCGCGTACCGCCTGATGATCATCGGGGTGACCCTGTCGACGACGGGCATGCTCTTACTGACGCAGCTCTCGGAGACCAGCGGGTACCTGGCGCTGCTCGGGCCGTTGCTTGTCTTCGGCACGGAAACGGGCTGGCCTTCGTCCCGCTCACGAGGGCCTCGCTGGACGGAGTCGACAATGCAGACGCCGGCGCCGCATCGGGGCTGGTCAACGTCATGCAACAGGTCGGGGGCTCGCTGGGGTTGGCAGTGCTCGTCACCGTGTTCGGAACTGTGAGCGCGAGCGCCTCCCGCCAGCGCACGCAGGGGCGCACTGCCGCCGCGATGGCCCGGCACGTGTTCGTGGTGGCCGCCGACAAGTCCTTCTGGATGGCGTCGATCTTCCTGGTGGCGACGCTGCTGCTCGTGGTGTTCGCGATCCGTCCCGACGTCGGCACCCGGCGCGCCGACGCCGAGCTGGTCGGGGTCGAGTAGGGGTCGGCTTAGCAGGGGGCGCAAGCGAGCCCGGCAGCCGTCCGGACGGTCGGTCAGCCGGGCGGAGCCCCGCGGGCTTCGCGGTCAGCACGAAGATGCGAGCAGTGCTTGACGACGAAGGTTAAGGTTTAGGCGCCCTGAGTTCGGGACTCGCTCGTCTTCCAGCGCGACAAAGCACGACCAGTCCAGCTGCGAACACCGGCGGCGACGCCGGTGACCATGCACCCCGGGATCCTCACCCGGCCTCACTTGTACGATACAGGTACTGAGTTGTACGCTTCGAGTATGGCCACGATGAACATCAGCGACGCGCGAGACCACCTACCCGACGCAATGGAGACCGCCCGCACCGAAGCGGTGTTCCTACAGCGCCGTGGCCGCCTGGCTGGGGTGCTGGTGAGCCCCGAGCGCTACGAGCAGCTGATGACAGCTCTGGAAGACGCCGAGGATGTCGGGGCCTTCGACGCCGCGATGGCCGAAGAGGGACCAAACATTCCCTGGGAGCAGGTCAAGGCTGACCTCGGCTGGGAGTGAGCGCTTATCGCATCGAGCTTCGTCCGACGGCAGTTCGCGCTCTACGCAAGCTCGACCCTCAGGTTCGCCGGCGGGTCCAAGGTGCAATCGCGTTGCTCGCCCAGGAACCGCGCCCGCCCGGTGCTCGTCCGCTGCAGGGCCGGCCAGGTCTTCGTGTCCGGGTAGGCGATTACCGCATCATCTATACGGTCGAGGACGACGTGCTGTTGGTGGTCGTCGTACGGCTTGGACATCGACGCGACGTCTACGACCAATAGCGGCGACTGCGTCTCGCTGACCGATCTAGCTGTGAACGCCGCCCGAGCCGGGTGAGTCGGTGGCCATGCAGATCCCGCTCATGGCGCGCAGCAGGTCGTGGGCGTCGGCGTCCGCACGGATCGTGCCGGCGCTGACTGCGGCGGCGACGAGGGTGCCCAGCGCGGAGTGGATGCGGGCGTGGCTGTAGATGAACATCTCGTTGTCGGCAAACGGCCTCGCTGAGCGTGTCACGCGTCACCGGGATGCCGGGCGGTTTGTCGCGAGGGAGCGAGGACTCAGCGGGCGGAAACCGGCGCGGACGACGGCCGCCACTCCCGCCTGATCAGCCCGTAGACCCACGAGTCAGAGACCTCGCCGTTCACGACGCAGTCTTCCCGCAACGTCCCTTCACGCACGAACCCGACCTTCTCCAGCACGCGGGAAGATGCCACGTTGCGTGTATCGGTCTCAGCCTGGACGCGATTCAGGTCCAGCGTGTCAAATGCCCACC
>JAYTRE010000284.1:0-5196 GCA_043746395.1 Pseudonocardiales bacterium | reverse complement strand
GCGCTCGCCGCCGCGTCGATCCGGGCCGGCGCCCCGTCCGAGGCGCTGGTGCCGCTATATCTCCGGCGCCCAGATGCCGTACCCGGCCCACCGAAACCGGTCCGCCGGTGACGACCGTCCACGCCCAGATCGTGCCGATGCGCGCGGAGCACGTCGACGCCCTCATGCCCTACGAGCGCGCGATGTTCGGCACCGAGGCATGGACGGCCAGCGGCTACCGCGCGGAACTGGCCGACACCGCGCGTCGCTACTACGTCGCCGCCGAGGCGCCCGACGGCGCACTGCTCGGCTGGGCCGGCGTGCTGAGCGGCGGCGAGTCGGCCGAGATCCTCACCGTGGGAGTTGTCCCGCACGCGCGCCGGTTGGGCATCGCGGGCCGGCTGCTCGCCGCGCTGTGCGACGAGGCGCGCCGCCGCGGCGCGAGCGAAGCGTTGCTCGAAGTGCGGGTCGACAACACGGCGGCCCGGGCCCTGTATGCGCGGGATGGGTTCGCCGAGGTCGGCCTGCGCCCCGGCTACTACGACGCCGGCCGCGTCGCCGCGGTGGTGATGCGCCGTGGTCTCTGACGACCTGCCGACGCTCATGTGGGAGGCGCGGGCAGCCGCCGGGCGCCTCGCGGAGCTCGTCGCGTACGCCATCGCTCACGCCGACCCGCGCGCCCAGGTCTATCGGTCGGGCGACCCCGACGCGCGGGTTGTGGTGATCGATCCGAGCGGGCGGGGCATACCCGATGTCCCCGACGAGCTGCTCGCCCGCCCGGCGCACGCCTGGCACTTCAGCGCGGTACCGCGGTAGCCACCGGTTGCACCGATCGGCTTTGGGCACCACGCTTTGCCCGTGACCCGCGACAGCGACGCCCCCGGGACGGGCCACGACGCGCGCAGCCTGCCCGGACTGGTCACCGCCGCACCCGCCACCGTCGCGCGCTACGCCCAGCGGGTGACGGCCACCGCGCGCAATGTCGCCGAGGTGGTCCGGTTCGGCGGCTTGGAGACCGACGAGCAGGCCGCGCCGTTCACGGTCGAGGCCGAGCAGCGCACCTACCGGCTGCGGCACTACTTCGCCGACGACGTCGCCCCGGACAGCCCGCCGATCCTGCTCGTGCCGCCGCTGATGCTCACCACCGAGATCTGGGACGTCTCGCCCCGCACGTCGGCGGTGGGCAACCTGCACGGGCACGGCCTGGACGCTTGGGTGGTGGACTTCGGACACCCGGACCACGAGCCCGGTGGCCTGGAGCGCACCCTCACCGACCACGTGCTGGCCGTGAGCGACGCGATCGACCGGGTGCGCGCCGCCACCGGCCGCGACGTGGTGGTCGGCGGCTACTCGCAGGGCGGCATGTTCTGCTACCAGGTGGCGGCGTTGCGGCGCGGCAAGGGCATCGACTCGCTGGTTACGTTCGGCTCGCCGGTGGACATCCGGGCCCCGCTGCCCATCCCCATCTCGCCCGAGGTTGCCGCCCGCATCGCCGCCGGCCTCGTCGACAGCGGCCTGCTGCGCCGGCTCAACCTGCCCGGCTGGGCCTCGCGGCTCGGCTTCAAGCTGCTCACCCCGGCCAAGTCGGTCCAGGATCGCCTCGGCTTCCTGCTCGCGCTGCACGACCGCGACGCGCTGCTGCCCAGGGAGCGGCAGCGCCGCTTCCTGGAGTCCGAGGGGTGGACGGCGTGGTCGGGGCCGGCGATCGCCGAGCTCTTCGAACAGTTCGTCATCCACAACCGGATGATGGAAGGCGGATTCGAGATCGGCGACCGGCTGGTCGGCCTCGCCGATCTCGAGCTGCCCATCCTCACCGTCGTCGGCACGACCGACACGATCGGGCACCCGGATTCGGTCCGGGCCATCCGGCGTGCGGCGCCGCGTGCCGACGTCTACGAGCTCACCCTGCGGGCCGGTCACTTCGGGCTGGTCGTGGGTTCGACGGCGCTCGAGCACACCTGGCCCGCCGTTGCCAACTGGGTGCACTGGCGTCACGGCGGCCTCAGCCTGTCGCCGGAGATCGCACCGGCCGGCGAGGTCGCGAGCACCGCGACCCGCGCCGGTGCGGGCGCAGGGGCAATCGCTTCGGCCGCGGAGCTCGGCGTCGGAGCGAGCCGCCTCGCCTTCGGTGCCGCCCGCACCGCGGTGCGGGCCGCCAAGGCAATCGTGTCGGAGGCACCCGCCCAGCTGCCCCGCCTGGCCCGCATCGAGCAGCTCGACGCGGCCACGCGCATCTCGCTGGGCCTGATGCTCGACGAGCAGGCCCGCAAGGCGCCCACGGAGATCTGCTTGCTGTTCGGCGACCGCGCCCACCGCCGGCACGACGTGAAGTACCGCGTCGACAGCGTCGTCAAGGGGCTGATCAGCGTCGGCATCCGGCACGGCGACCGGGTCGGTGTCCTGATGAGCACCCGGCCGAGCGCGTTCACGCTCATCGCGGCGCTAAGCCGGCTGGGCGCGACGGCGGTGTTGTTGCGACCGGACGGTGAGCTGGTCCGGGAAGCCCGGCTGGGCCGTATCGCTTGGCTGGTCACCGACCCCGAGCACATCGCGGACGACCCGCTGCTGGAGGGGGTGACCTGGTGCGTGCTCGGCGGCGGCGCCGACTGGCGTGAGCTGCACCCTCGAGTCGTCGACCTGGAACGCATCGACCCTGACGGGATCGAGCTGCCCGCCTGGTACCGGGCCAACCCGCACCGTGCCGGCGACGTCGCGTTCGTGGTGTTCACCGGGGAGGCAGCGACCACCAGGGCGGTGCAGATCTCCAACCGGCGGTGGGCACTGTCGGCGCTCGGTACGGCTGCCGCCGCCGCGCTGCGGCCCGGCGACACGGTGTACAGCGTCACGCCGATCCACCACTCGTCGGCGCTGTTGATGAGCGTCGGTGGCGCCGTGGCCGGCGGGGCCCGCTTCGCGATGGCGACCAGCAGCGACGTCGACACGTTCTGGGAGGAGGTGCGGCGCTACGGCGCGACGCATGTCTCCTACACGTGGACCTCGCTGCGCGACGTCGTCAACGCACCGGCCAACCTCAACGAGCAGCACCACCCGATCCGGATGTTCATCGGCTCGGGCCTGCCGCGCAACCTGTGGCGGCGCGTCGCTGACCGGTTCCCGACCGTGCGGGTGCTGGAGTTCTACGCCTCGGCCGAAGGTGAGGCGATCCTCGCCAACCTCACCGGGGCACATCCGGGGTCGATGGGCCGCCCGCTGCCGGGTACTGCGGAGGTGCGCGTCGCGGCATTCGACCTGGCGGAGCGGCGGCTGCACCTGAGCTCGGACGGCCTGGCCCGCGAGTGCGTGATCGACGAGGTGGGCCTGCTACTGGCCCGGGTGAACCCCGCCGACGAAGGCTCAGGTGCCCCGCTGCGGGGCGTGTTCGCCGTCGGGGACGCGTGGCGTTCGACGGGTGACCTCTTCCTGCGTGACGACCAGGGCGAGCTGTGGTTGGCCGGTTCGGCGAGCGAGATCGTGGCGACGGCCGAGGGGCCGGTGCTCCCGACGGCGGCCCGCTTCTGCCTCGGCAGCATTCCCGCCGTCGACCTCGTGGTCGCCTACGGGGTTCGGGCCGGCACGAGCGACGTCGTGGTCGGCGCCGTCACGCTGCGCCCCGGCACCGAGCTCACCGCGACCGACCTCGATCAGGCCTTCGACCGGGTGCCGGTGGGGCAGCGGCCCAGGTACGTGCAGGCCGTCGCGAGCATCCCGGGCACCACCTGGCACCGCCCGCTGTGGCGCCCCCTGCAGGCCAAGGGCGTCCCCAAGCCGGGCCGGGGCCGCCAGGTCTGGGCGCTCACCGCCGACGGCACCCACTACGAGCCGGTGGTGGCGCCGTCGCGTTGACGCGATGCAACGGATTGGGCGTCGGCACCGTCTAGTGTCCTGGGAGGTCCGGATGGGCGACGAGCGGGAGTTCGCGAGCTTTGTGCGCGCGAACACGAGCGCCCTGCTGCGCACCGCCTACCTGCTGACCGGTACCGCGCTCGGCGCCGAGGAGCTCGTCCAGGACACCCTCGTTCGCCTCTACCCGAAGTGGGACCGGGTCGCTACCGCCGACGTCCCGATCGCCTACGTCCGGCGCTCGATCGCCAATGCCTTCGTCAACGAGTACCGCCGGCCAGCGCGCCGGGAGTTCGCGGTCGAGATCGTGCCCGAGCGAGCGGACTACGTCGACGGGGCGGCCCAGCTCGCCGACCGCGACGAGGCGTGGACGTTGCTGCGCACCCTGCCCGAGCGCCAGCGGGCCGCGCTGGTGATGAGGTTCTTCCACGACTGGGCCGACGCCGAGATCGCCGACGCGCTCGGCTGTCGACCCGGGACCGTCCGCAGCTTGATCAGCCGGGGGCTGGCGGCAATGCGCGAGCAGACCACATCGGCAGTCAGCCCGGAGCTGCCGGAGCTGCCGGAGCTGCCGGGGCTGCCGGGGCTGCCGGAGCGGAGGTACGGATGAGCACCGAAGAGCTCGAAGCGCGCCTGCGCGCCTGCCTGGCGGCCCGAGCCGGGGACGCGCCGGCCGGCGAGCTGGTCGCCGAGCGGATCATCGACGACGCGTTCGAGCTGCGTCCCGTGCGGGTCGTGCACCGCCCCCGCGGGCCCCGGTGGCGCGCGTGGGCGCTGCCGCTCATCGCCGCGGGCTCGGTCGCGGCGATTGTCGGCGCACTGGCCGGCGTGAGCGCCACCCGCCACAGTGCGGCGCCCGCGCAGCCAGGCGTCTCCGGCTCGCCGTCGCCGTCGAGCGCCCGCCCGGACGTCCCTCCTGTCGTGCCGCCGCCGTCCCGGCAGGCGGCGAGCAATCCGGTCGGGCTCGCGCACTTCCGGGTGCTCGACCTCAGCTTCGTCAGCGCGGACACGGGATGGGCCCTGGGCACCGCGACGTGCATCCGCGACGCGTCCCAACGCTGCGCCGGACTGGCCCACACGAGCGATGGCTCCCGCTGGGTCGGCGTGACCGGTGGGCACAGCACGCCGTTCAACGTGCCCGGTATCGGCTCCTGCAGCGCGCCGTGCGTGACCCACATCCGCTTCGCGAACGTCCAGGTCGGCTACGCCTACGGGCTCAGCGCGTTCTTCATGACGACCGACGGCGGGCTGCACTGGACGTCCGATGGCGGCGGCGCCGATGCGCTCGAAACGCTGGCCGACAACGTCATCCGGCTGGTGGACGACCACCGCGGGTGCCCCGGTCCGTGCAACCTGCGCGCGGAGGTGTCGGCGATC
>JAYTRE010000283.1:0-3099 GCA_043746395.1 Pseudonocardiales bacterium | reverse complement strand
CGAGCTCGGCACCGCGTACTCGGTGGAGTCCACCCTGGACGAACTCATCTTCGTCGTCGGCCCGCTCGTCGCCACCGTCGTCGCGACCCAACTGCTGCCGGTGCTCGTGCTCTACCTGGGGATCGTGCTCGTGGGCGTCGGCGCGCTCTGGCTGGCTTCGCTGCGCGGCAGCGAGCCGCCGCCGCATCCGGCGGGCAGCGAAGGCCACCGCTCGGCGCTGCGCGAACGGGGCATGCCGCTGCTCACCCTGGTGGCCGCGGCAATGGGGGTGATCTTCGCCAGTGCCGAGATCAGCATGGTGGCGTTCTGCGGCCAGCACGGCCAGCGCAGCGCGAGCGGGTTCGTGCTCGCGGCGTTCGCCCTCGGCAGCGCGACCTCGGGCCTGGTGTACGGCGCCCGGCACTGGCGCAGCGACCTGCTCGACCGGTTCCGCGGGCAGGCGATCGTGTTGGCGGCGCTGCAAGTGCTATTCCTCGCCGCGGTCAACATCGGCGTGATGGCGGCCTGCGCCTTCGTCGTCGGCCTCGGCATCGCGCCGACCTTGATCACCCTGTACGGGCTGATCGAACGCATCGTCCCCGGCGCGGCGCTCACCGAGGGGCTGGCCTGGCTGGTCACCGGGCTGAGCATCGGCTACGGCGCCGGTGCCGCACTGGTCGGCGGAATCGCCGACGTTCACGGAGCGCGGGCCGCATTCGGGGTCACGGTGGTCGCCGGGGCGCTGCTGGGCGCGCTGGCCCTGGCACTGCACCGGCAGCTCGGGCGGCACCGCGCCGAGTCGCAGCCCCCTGCGGTCACCTGAGGGTGGGAAACTCGTGGCGTGCCGCTCTATCGTGACGAGGCGGTCGTGCTCCGGGTCCACAAGCTCGGCGAGGCCGACCGCATCGTCACCATGCTGACCCGCCGGCACGGCCGGGTGCGGGCGGTCGGGCGGGGCGTGCGGCGCACGACGTCGCGCTTCGGCGCAAGCCTCGAGCCGGGCAGCCACATCGACGTCCAGTTGCACCGCAGGCTCGCCGAAGGGCAGCAGGCGCCCGGCGGGCAGCGCGGCCTCGACCTGGTCACCCAGACCGAGGCCCTCGGGGCCTACGGTGCCCAGCTGGCCAACGACTACCCGCGGTGGACGACGGTGTCGGTGATCTGCGAGACCGCCGAGCGGCTCACCGAGGAGGGCGAGCCGGCGCTGCGGCTGTACCTGCTTGTCGTCGGCGCGCTGCGTGCGCTGGTCGAGCGGGTGCGCGACCCCGGGCTGGTCCTGGACGCCTTCCTCATCCGCGCGATGTCCGGGGCGGGTTGGGAACCGGCGCTGGGGGAGTGCGCCAAGTGCTCGGCGCCCGGCCCGCACGCGGCCTTCCACGTCGCCGCGGGGGGATCGGTCTGCGAGCAGTGTCGCCCACCCGGCTCGGCCCGTCCGCAGCGGGAGTCGGTCGCGCTCATGGCCGCCCTGCTAAGCGGGGACTGGGCGCGCGCCGACGCGAGCGACGCGCCGGCGCGCCGTGAGGCGAGCGGGCTGGTCGCCGCGCACCTGCAGTGGCATCTGGAGCGGGGGTTGCGCGCGCTGCCCTTCGTGGACCGCACAAGCGCGGCGCCGGCGATCGCTCAGTAGTGCGCGACGATGCGCTCCAACGATCAGCAGCCCCGCCACCACAACCGCCGATCGGCCAGGGCGCGGACGCTGGAGATAGCCTTCCCCGATGACCGCGCAGCCCCGCCTCCCGCGCGGCCGGCCGCGCGGGAGGGCCCGGCAGTGGCCCGACCCGCCGCCGCACCCGTCCGGCGAGCGGCCGCCGGCCATCCCCGCCGCCCTGGTGCCCCGGCACGTGGCCGTCGTCATGGACGGCAACGGCCGCTGGGCGCACGAGCGGGGCCTGGCTCGGACCGAGGGGCATCGGGCCGGTGAGGCCGCGCTGATGGACGTGCTGCACGGTGCGATCGAGCTCGGCGTCTCGACGGTGTCGGCCTACGCCTTCTCCACGGAGAACTGGCGCCGCTCGCCGGAGGAGGTGCGCTTCCTGATGGGCTTCAACAAGGACGTCATCCGGCGCCGTCGTGACGAGCTGGGCGCGCTCGGGGTGCGGATCAGGTGGGCCGGGCGCCGCCCCCGGCTGTGGCGCAGCGTCATCGACCAGCTCGAGGATGCCGAGCGGTTCACCAGCGACAACGACCGCCTGACGCTGCAGTTCTGCGTCAACTACGGGGGGCGCGCCGAGCTCGTCGACGCCACCCGCGCCATAGCGCGCGCCGTGCGGGCCGGCACCCTCGACCCGGCGAAGATCGACGAGCGGACCATCGCCGCTCACCTCGACGAGCCGGGCCTGCCCGACGTCGACCTGTTCATCCGCACGTCCGGCGAGCAACGCACCTCGAACTTCCTGCTGTGGCAGGCCGCATACGCGGAGCTGGCCTTCGTCGACACGCTGTGGCCCGACTTCGATCGGCGGCACCTGTGGCAGGCCTGTCTGGACTACGCGCGCCGCGATCGCCGCTTCGGTGCGGCGGGGCCCGTCGAGCCCGGCCGATAGCCTGGCACGGCGCGCAGTAACTGCCCCACCGACCGCCAGCCCGATGGAGAACCGTGGCCACGTCCCGAAACGACGCCGTCGTCAACCTGAGCAAGCGACGCGGCTTCGTCTTCGCGTCCAGCGACATCTACGGCGGTAGCCGCTCGGCCTGGGACTACGGTCCGCTCGGGGTGGAGCTCAAGGAGAACATTCGCCGCCAGTGGTGGCGGGCGATGGTGACCAGCCGCGACGACGTCGTCGGCCTGGACTCCGCGGTCATCCTGGCTCCGCAGGTGTGGCAGGCCTCCGGGCACGTCGCCACCTTCTCCGACCCGCTCACCGAGTGCCAGCAGTGCCACCACCGCTACCGCGCCGACCATCTCGCGGAGGACTTCGAGGCGCGCAAGGGGCGAGCGCCGGCGCCCAGCGACGCAGGCATCTCCGCGGAGATCGCGTGTCCGAACTGCGGCACCCGCGGCCAGTGGACCGAACCCAAGCAGTTCTCCGGGATGCTGCGGACCTACCTCGGGCCCGTCGAGGACGAGTCGGGCCTGCACTACCTGCGCCCCGAGACGGCCCAGGGCATCTTCGTTAACTT
>JAYTRE010000282.1:0-6641 GCA_043746395.1 Pseudonocardiales bacterium | reverse complement strand
CATGCCGAGCTCGGCGACGCCACCGTGCTGATGGCCGACCTGTGCCTGGACGAATTCACCGACCACGGGCACTGCGGCGTACTCGGCGAGGACGGCAGCGTCGACAACGACGCGACGCTGCACCGGTATGCCGCAATGGCGTTGGCGCAGGCCGAGGCCGGCGCCCACCTACTCGGCACCAGCGGGATGATGGACGGCCAGGTGGGTGCGGTCCGCGCCGCGCTCGACGCGGCAGGCCACGTCGACACCGCGATCCTGGGCTACGCGCCGAAGTACGCCTCCGGCTTTTACGGACCGTTCCGGGAAGCTGTGAACTCCTCGCTCGTCGGGGACCGCAAGGGCTATCAGCAAGATGGCGCGCGCACCGTCGCCGAGGCGCTGGCCGAGGTGGCCCAAGACGTTGCCGAGGGTGCCGACCTGGTCATGGTCAAGCCGGCGCTGCCCTATCTCGACGTGCTGCGCGCTGTCGCCGACGCCTCGCCGGTGCCGGTTGCGGCCTATCAGGTCAGTGGCGAGTACGCGATGGTCGAAGCGGCGGCCGAGCGTGGCTGGCTGGAGCGTGACCGCGTCATCCTGGAGACCCTGACCTCGATCAAGCGGGCCGGCGCGTCGGTGATCCTGACCTACTGGGCGACCGAACTGGCGCAGCGCCAACTAGCCTGACGCCATGACCGCCGGGGCCGGGGCCGGGGCCGGGGCGGGCGCCGCGGGGGCCGTCTATCACGAACCGGCACGCACCTACCTCATGTCGGTAACGCTGTTCGGACTGCTCCTGGCCGGCTTCCTGCTCGACCTTTCGCTCGGGGGCGGGCGGGACCACCTGGTCGCGTGGCTGGTCGCGGTGGTGCTCGTGGTCGGCGTCGACGTCCTCGCCACCCGCGCGGCCCGAGCGCTGCGGTCGATCACCGTGACCGGTGCACAGGTGCGGGTCGGTGCGGAGATCCTCGACCGGGAGCTGATCGTCGGGTTCGAGCGCGATGTCGACCCGTCGCTTCCGGTGCTGGGACGCACCACGGCCGAAGGTCTCCCGCGGGGCGCGACCGGGCTGGCCCTGCACCTCGCCGACGGCCGCACGATCGTCGTCGCGACCCGGCACCCGCTGCGCCTGGCCGCCGCGCTGGAGGTGCCGCCGGAGGTGCCGGGCACCCGTCCCGCCGACCCGGACGATCTGGCGCGGCTGCCCGAGATCGACGAGCGCGCCGAGTCGTTGTTCCGCGTGTCGGGACTGGACCTGCCGCGGATTCCCTTCTCCGTTGCCGACCTGGGCGCCGCCAAGGCGATCTTCGTCGCCGGTCGGCCGGCCGTCGGTTTCGCGCGCGTGGACGAGGTCGACGGGCTTGCCCATCTGGCGGCCTTGGCGGTGTTGCCCCGCAGCATGCGACACGGGCTGGGCAGCGCACTCCTGGAGGCGGCGTGCGCCTGGTCGGCCGCTCGCGGCTATCCGGCGATCACGCTGACCACCTACGCAGACGTCGCGTGGAATGCGCCGTTCTACTCGGCGCGCGGATTCGTCGAGACCGAGGAGCTCACGCCGGGGATCGCCTCGTGTCGCGACCGGGAGCGCGGTGCCGGCTTGGACGCGCTGGGCCGCCGGGTCGTCATGCGCCGCCTGCTCTGACCGCCTTGGCCCCGCTGCTGCGCGACACGCCGCGAAACTCCCGGCAGCGGGGCCAAGGCGGTTAGCGGGGGGCCATGCGGATGGCGCCGTCGAGGCGGATCACCTCGCCGTTGAGCATCGGGTTGCTGACGATGTGCTCGACCAGGGCGGCATACTCGCCCGGATCCCCCAGCCGACGCGGATGCGGAACTTGTGCGCCGAGCGAATCCTGAGCCTCCTGCGGCAACCCGGCGAGCATCGGCGTGGCGAACAACCCGGGTGCGATCGTCATGACGCGCACCAGCCGATCGGCGAGCTCGCGCGCGATCGGCAGCGTCATTGCGACGACGCCACCCTTGGACGCGGCGTAGGCGGCCTGCCCGATCTGGCCGTCGAAGGCGGCGACGGAGGCGGTGTTGACGATCACGCCGCGCTCACCGTCGATCGGCTCGGTGGCGGTGATGCGTTCGGCGGACAGGCGCACGACGTTGAAGGTGCCGACCAGGTTCACCTGTACGACGTGGGCGAACTGCTCCAGGGCTAACACCCCACCCTTGCCGATCACGCGCCCGGGGGTGCCAACACCGGCACAGTTGACGACGATGCGCAGCGGGCCGTGGGTGGCCGCGCTGTCGAGAGCCGAGCTGACGTCGTGCTCGCTGGTGACGTCACCGGGAGCGAAGGTGGCGTTACCGCCGAGCTCCGCCGCCGCCTGCACCCCGGGCGAGGTAGGCAGGTCCAAAAGCACGGTATGTGCGCCCGCCTGGATGAGCCGGCGCGCAGTGGCCAACCCCAGCCCGGAGGCGCCGCCGGTGATGACGGCGACGCTGCCTGCGATCTTCATCTGACGAGCCCTCTCGACGGCGGTATGACCGCCTCGATCCTGCCTCAGCCGCGACCGGCAGGTCAGCGGCGGGGCCACCGACCCGGCCCGGATCAGCCGGCCGGGCACCCTGGGAGACTGGATGGCGTGTCCGATGCTCCCGTCTCCGCCGACCTGTTCGCCCGCGCCCAACGCGTGATCCCCGGCGGGGTGAACTCGCCCGTGCGCGCGTTCCGCGCGGTGGGCGGCACACCGCGCTTCATGGTGAGCGGGCGTGGGGCCTACCTCACCGACGCCGACGGCCGCGAGTACGTCGACCTGGTGTCGTCGTGGGGGCCGATGATCCACGGCCACGCGCACCCGGAGATCGTCGCTGCGGTGCGGGCCGCGGCCGGGGCCGGGCTGTCCTTCGGCGCTCCCACCCTGGCCGAGGTGGAGTTGGCCGAGGAGCTCATCGCGCGGGTCGGCGGCCCGGTCGAGCAGGTGCGGCTGGTGAACTCCGGCACCGAGGCGACGATGTCGGCGATCCGGCTGGCCCGCGGCGTGACCGGACGCCCCCGGGTGGTCAAGTTCGCCGGCTGCTACCACGGCCACGTCGACGCGCTGCTGGCTGCGGCCGGCTCCGGGGTCGTCACCTTCGCCCTGCCCGACTCCCCTGGGGTGAGCGGGGCGCAGACGGCCGAGACGATCGTGCTGCCCTACAACGACCTGACCGCAGTGGAGCGGGCCTTCGCGGAGTTCGGCACCGAGATCGCCTGCGTCATCACCGAGGCGGCACCCGGCAACATGGGCGCGATCGCCCCCGAGCCGGGCTTCAACGCCGGGCTGCGCGCCCTCACCTCCCGGCACGGTGCCCTGCTGATCATGGACGAGGTGATGACCGGGTTCCGGGTGTCGGCGGCCGGTTGGTACGGCCTCGATCCCGTCGACGCTGACCTGGTCACCTTCGGCAAGGTGATGAGCGGCGGTCTGCCGGCCGCGGCGTTCGGCGGCCGCGCCGACGTCATGGCCTACCTCGCGCCGGCCGGACCCGTGTATCAAGCGGGCACGCTGTCGGGCAACCCCGTGGCCGTCGCGGCCGGGCTCGCCTCGCTGCGCCTGGCGGGTCCGCAGGTGTACGCCGCCCTGAATTCCCATGCTCGTTGCATCGGCGCGCTCACCGCGGCGGCGCTCACCGCCGCAGGGGTCGCCCACCAGGTGCAGTACGCCGGGAACCTCTTCTCGGTGTTCTTCGCCGCCGACCCCGTCGTCGACTTTGCCGGCGCCCAAGCGGCGCAGACGTGGCGGTACCCGCCGTTCTTCCACGCCATGCTCGACGCCGGCGTGTACCTGCCGCCGAGTGCCTACGAGGCGTGGTTCGTGAACGCGGCCCTCGACGACGCGGCGCTGGAGCGGATCGCGTCGGCGCTGCCCGCCGCCGCCCGGGCAGCCGCGGCGGCAGCCTCATGACGATCGTGCACCTGCTGCGGCACGGTGAGGTGTTTAACCCCGACCGGATCCTGTACGGCCGGCTGCCCGGGTACCGGCTCAGCGACCTCGGCGAGGCCCAGGCGATGCTCGCGGCCGAGTTCTTGGCGCGGCGACAGGTCGGCTACCTGGTGTCCTCGCCGCTGGAGCGGGCCCGCCAGACCGCCGCCCCGCTCGCCGCGGCGCTCGGGCTCGAGGTCGTCGTCGACGAACGGCTGATCGAGGCCGGCAACGAACTCGAGGGACGGAGGGTCGCCGGCGGCAAGGGGCTGTTCACTGATATCGGCAACTGGAAGTACTTCCGCAATCCGCTGCGCCCAACGTGGGGGGAGCCGTACGCGCAGATCGCGGCCCGGGTGCTCGCTGCGATCCGCAGTGCGGGCCAGGCGACGCCCGCCGGTGCCGAGGCCGTCTGTGTCAGCCACCAACTGCCCATCGTCGCCGCCCGGCGCAGCGCCGAGGGCCAGCGGCTGTTCCACGATCCCCGCAAGCGCCAATGCGGGCTGGCCTCGGTCACGTCCTTTACCCTCGCCGGCGACGAGGTCGTCCGCGTCGACTACCTGGAGCCCGCCGCCGCGCTGCCCGAAGGCCACGGGGCCGGCGCATAGCCACAGGTCAGCGGGCTCACAGCGAGCCGAGCCGGTCGCTGGCCGGTTCGTGCCGTGCCGCACACTGGACGCCGATGAAACTCGCCCGCTCTGCTGCTGCCGTCTGCTGTGCCGCGCTGCTGCTCGCCGGTTGTTCGGGTCGCAACGCCGTCGACCAGAGCGGCGGCAGCTTCCGCTACATCGGCACCACGCCGCGGGGCACGACCATCGCCCCTGCCGAGCGCAAGACGGCCGGCCAGGTCACCGGAGCGCTCCTCGGCGGGGGGACGTATTCGCTGGCGGCAGACCGGGGCAAAGTCGTCGTCCTCAACTTCTGGGCGTCCTGGTGTTCACCTTGCCGAAACGAGTCACCGGGCCTGGACTCGCTGTACCGCGAACTGAAGGCGGGCGGCCTAGACGTGGTCGGGCTCGACGTCAAGGATCCCAACCTCGACGCGGCCACGTCGTTCATCCGGGATTACCACATCAGCTATCCGATCGTGCGTGACCCGAACGCCGAGACCGCCCTGGAGCTGGGTCGTGTCCCGCTGTCGATCGGGCTGCCGTGGACGGTCGTCATCGACAAGCAGCAGCGCGTAGCCGCCGTGTACAACGGCGAGGTCTTCCCGGCAGATCTGCGCCCGGTGCTTACGGCCCTCATCGCCGGGCACTGAGCGATGTCCATCCTCGCCGCTCCCGGCCTCAGCGGCACCGTCTACGACGGCTCGCTGCTCGCCGCGGCCGGCGTCGCGATGCTCGTCGGCCTGATCGGGTTCCTGTCCCCGTGCGTGCTGCCGCTCGTACCGGGCTACCTGTCCTACGTCGCCGGGTTGGCCGGCAGCGAGGAGCGGCCTCGCCAGCGACGGATGCTCGTCGGGGCGCTGCTGTTCGTGCTCGGTTTCACGGTGGTCTTCGTCGCCGAGGGGGCGCTCGTCGGTGGGCTCGGCGCGGCGTTGCGGGACCACTCCGTCGCGATCGAACGCGTCCTCGGCGGGTTGACGATCCTGCTGGGCCTCGTGTTCCTGGGCCGGATCGGACCGCTGCAACGTGAATTCAAGATCCACAAGTTGCCGCCGGCCGGCCTGCTCGGCGCACCGCTGCTGGGGGTCACCTTCGGGCTGGCGTGGGGGCCGTGCCTGACCCCCACGCTGACTGCGGTCACCTCGCTGGCCACCCAGCAGGCGACGGTCGGGCGGGGCGCGTTTCTGATGTTCTGTTACTGCCTCGGGCTGGCCGTGCCGTTCGTCCTGATCGCCGCCGGCTTCGGCTGGGTTTCGGGGGCGGTCGGGTTCATCCGTCGGCATGCGGCGGTGGTGAGCAGGATTGGCGGGGGGCTGCTCATCGGCATCGGCGTGCTGCTGGTGACGGGCACCTGGGACCACTGGATGCTCGAACTGCGCACCCAGTTCGCGACCCACCCGGGCCTGGGCGGGAACCTGTGATCACGACGCTGCTGCGACCGGTGCGCCTCGGCTGGCGCCGCCTGACGAGCATGCGCACGGCCCTGATCCTGCTGTTCCTGCTCGCCGTCGCCGCTGTGCCCGGATCGTTGCTGCCACAGCGTCCCCTCAATCCGGATCTGACCTCGAGCTACCTCGCGACCCACGGCGGATGGGGGCACCTGCTCGATCGGCTCGGGATGTTCGACGTCTTCGGCTCAGCGTGGTTCGCCGCGATCTATCTGTCGCTGTTCGTCTCGCTCGTCGGCTGCCTCGTGCCACGGATCCGGCTGCACGCGCGGGCGGTTGCCCGCAAGCCGCTTCCCGCGCCACGCAAGCTCAGCCGGTTGCCGGAGTCGGGACAGTTCGCGACGGCCGACTCCGCCGAGGTTTACGCCGCCACGGCCCGGCGGACGCTCGGGCGCCGCTGGCGTGTCGTCGAACGATCCGAACCCTCCGGCGCGCTCACCCTGTCGGCGGAGAAGGGCTACAGCCGCGAGACCGGCAACCTGATCTTTCATATCGCGCTGCTGTGCGCCCTGGTCCTGATCGCGGTAGGACGGCTCTACAGCTACCAGCTGTCCAACATCGTCGTGCAGGGCAACGGGTTCTGCAACACCGCGATCACCTCCGACTCCTGGAAGCCTGGCCGCTTCGTGGCCGAGGGCAAGGTGCGCCCCGCACCGTTCTGCATCACGTCGCTGGACCGGTTCACGGCCACCTACACC
>JAYTRE010000281.1:0-2983 GCA_043746395.1 Pseudonocardiales bacterium | reverse complement strand
GGCTGTGGATCAGGGTTCAGCGTCGCGGGGTCGGTCGATGCTGGCCCGGATGTCTTTCGTCCGCCGGTAGAGCCGCATCGGGTGCTCGGGAACGGCGAGGAAACCGTGGTGGGCGTAGAAGCGCGCCGCCCCGTCGTCGATAGCGTCCACGACGACGAGCCGGGCGGCCGCGGCGTCGCCGGCCGCCACGGCCTTGCGGAGCGCGTCGGCGAGCAGCAGGCCACCGATGCCCTCACCGTGACGGGTGGCGTCCACCGCTAGCCGGGCCAGTAGAGCGACGCCGATCGGGTAGGCAGGCAGCCCGCGGACGAGCTTGCGCGGCGCGTCAGCCCGGAGCACCGAGCCCATGGTGAGGCTGAAGTACCCCAAGATGCGTCCCTGCTCGACCAGCACGAACGTTCGGGCGGAGTCCATCTGCTGGGCAGCCAGCGCGTGATCGCGAAGCCACGAGTCGAGCGTGTCGTTGCCGGATCGAAAGTCGGAGAGCTCGTGTGCGGCAACGAGACGTTCGAGTCGCCTTGCGCTCACGCTTCGGGCAGCGCCGGGTGGCGCCGGAACAGGTCGACCAACTGCGGGACCGCCGCGGGCGGCTTGTCCAACTCGGCGATAAACCGGTCGAAGGCGTCATTAGACAGCGTCACGTCGCGGCGCTGCTCGATCACCGTCTCCGCCCGGGCGGTAACCGTATCTAGCACGAACGCCGTGACGGTGGTGTGTTCCAGGTCTGCCGCCTCCCGGATGAGGGCGTCCTGCTCCGGCGTCACCCGCATCTCCAACCGATGACGCTTCGGGAGATGAAAAGCAGCATCACTCATAGGTCAATTCTAGCCTTGTCCGGACACCGTCCGGACAAGTTCTCCGATAGGAGGATTGCCCTAGCGGAACGATGGCCGCTGTCTGTTGGCGCTGAGCTGGTGCAGATCAGTGTGCGGATGCTGCGCCACGACGACCAGCACGATATCCTCATACCTGCCTTCGCTGACCCCTGTCGGGGTATCGCTTCTACGACGGAGGCCAGGTGGCGAGGTTGCCGCGATCGGGCAAACCTCGCATGGCGAGTGCCGATAGCGGATGACGCTGACGGTGCCGGTCGGCAGCGACTTAATACCGGAGCGGTACGCCGCCGTTGTGCTGCCACACCGCGACCTCAAGGTGCTCGCGCATCCAGGCGGTGAGCTTCGCGTCGTCGCTCGGGGCGAGCCCGTAGTTCGCGAAGTAGCCGGGCTTCGCGGGGTTGCGCGGCATGGCCGACAGCGACAACGGCTCTCGAAGCAGAGCAGCGAACGATCGTCGGACTGTCGAGGACCCGGTCCGCCCGTTCCCGACGTGGTCGTCCAAATCGCGGGACAGGAGGCTGTCCTCCGCCTTGCCGACGTACAGCGCGATGTCGGGGCGCGGCTTGCCGAGCCGGAGCCGTGCCCAGGCCGCGTCGTCGCCGTAGATCGCGTACCAGCCGGGCTTCGCGGGCAGCTTCGGAGGAACATCTCGGAGCGTGTGCCGCGGGGCGTCGAGCGCGGCCAGCACCTGCTCTATGTCGATCACGACGCCAAAGTAGATACTGACGGGCTGTGCCAGCGAGCCGCTCGACCCATCATCCGTTCATGCCGCTTCGCGAGCGCTACAAAATAGTCAGCCGGCTCTTGGCGTGAAGAATCGTGGCCCTGATCAGCCCAGTGGTGGTCCGTCGATCTGGGAGTCATGGTCTGTGAAGAGGGCCCGCATCGCGTCGGGCTTGCCGATCCCTTCGGGCATGCGGACGATCAGATCGATGGCCTCGGGGGTGGTGATGACCAGCATTCGCGCCGGCTCCAGGGAAGGGTTGCGAAAGGCATGGGTGCTGCCGCGCGGGACGAAGGCCATCGAGCCTTCAGGAACTCGTTGGGTGAGTCCGTCCACCTGGAACTCCATCTCACCGCTCAGGACGTAAAAGGCCTCGTCATAGCTGTTGTGGTGGTGCGCGGGCGGCCCTCCGCCCATCGGCGGGAAGTTGTTGATGAAGACCGCGAACCCCTCTGCCCGACCCGGTTCCAGCAGCAGGTTCAGCTGGGCGATCCCGTTGTCCACGGCGTCCTGGGCCCTGGGTTGGATCACGAACGATGCTGACATCAGTGCACCTCATCAATAGGTGAGTTTAACTCTACAAAGTTGTACTCTGGCGAGTGTGGGAGATCCTGTCAAGGGCAAGTCCGACGCGGGGCGGCGCCGAGAGTTGCGCGCCCAGCAAACTCGGCGCCGCATCATCGAGGAGTCGCTCACGCTGTTTCTGGACCGCGGCTATAGCGCGACCACGATCGAGCAGATCGCGCGCGCGGCGCAGGTGGCACCGGCAACCGTGTATCAAGCCTTCGGAAGCAAACGTCTGATCCTGACCCGCGCGCTGGACGTCGCAGTCGCAGGCGACGGCGAGCCAGTGCCACTACTGGAACGCGCCTGGGTCGACCAAGCACGGGCGCACCCTGACCCCAGCAAGCGATTGACCATCGTGGTCATGAACGCCGCGGAGATCGCCGCCCGCACCGCGCCAATCAAAGAAATACTGCGCGACGCCGCAGCGACCGAACCCGAACTCGCCGACCTGATCAACCAAGACCACCAACACCGCTACCGCACCCAACAGCAGCTCGTCGCAATCATCGCCGGCGAAGGCCAGTTGTGTGATGACACCAGCCTCGAGCAGGCGACAGCAACCTTCTACGCCCTCGTGAACAGCCACACCTACGCCGTCCTCGCCGACCAACTCCACTGGTCCCTCACCGACTGGCAAAGCTGGCTCGTTGCCCTCCTACACCGGGAACTGCTCGGCACCCAACCCAGCGAACCGACCTGACGCGCCCCCCGACCTCACGACCGCCCGTAAGTGCCCCAGCGCCGGCGAGGCACCCTCGACAGGATGTACCGCCAATTCAAAGTCGACCGGGACGGCGGGAGCACCCTCCTGCCCCGGGCAGCAGGGCCGTAGGCAAGGGCCACCACGAACATCCGC
>JAYTRE010000280.1:0-10995 GCA_043746395.1 Pseudonocardiales bacterium | reverse complement strand
TGGCTGCCCGACGACCACGATCCGCTGGCGATCGTCGCGGTGCAGTGTGTCGCCGACGCGGGCGCTGTGGCACTGCCACGGTCCCCGGGCCTGCCGGAGGAGGCGTACGCGCACGACGGCCAGATCACCAAGCGCGAGATCCGCGCCGTCGCCCTGGCTGCGCTCGCGCCGATACCAGGGCAGCTGCTGTGGGATGTGGGCGCGGGCTCGGGCAGCGTCGGTATCGAGTGGCTGCGGACCCATCCCGCCAACCGCGCGATCGCGATCGAGCCGCGCGAGGACCGCCGGGCGCTGATCGCGGGCAATGCCGCCGCCCTGGGCGTGCCGGGCCTGCAGATCGTGGCCGGCCGCGCGCCCGAGGCGCTGGACGGGTTGCCGGCGCCGGACGCCGTGTTCGTCGGCGGCGGGGTGAGCGTGCCCGGCGTCCTGGAGGCCTGCGTCGCCGCCCTGGCACCCGGCGGCCGGCTGGTCGCCGACGCGGTGACGCTCGAGGGCGAAGGCGTGCTCGCCGGCTGGCACGCGCGGCTCGGCGGCGCGCTCACCCGGATCGCGATCCAGCGCGCGGCGCCGGTCGGCGCCTTCACCGGCTGGCGGCCGGCCCTGCCGGTCACGCAGTGGAGCTACCGCGCATGACCGTGCACTTCATCGGGGCCGGCCCGGGCGCCCCTGATCTGATCACCCTGCGGGCCCAACGGCTGATCGCCTCGGCACCGGTGTGCCTGTACGCCGGCAGCCTGGTGCCCGCCGAGGTGCTGGCGCACTGCCCGCCCGGCGCTCGCCTGGTCGACACTGCCGAGCTGAACCTCGATCAGATCGTGGCCGAACTGGTCGAGGCGCACTCGGGCGGCCACGACGTCGCCCGGCTGTGCTCGGGAGACCCGTCGCTGTTCAGCGCACTCGCCGAGCAGACCCGGCGCCTGGACGCGGCCGGTGTGCCATGGGACGTGACTCCCGGCGTGCCCGCTTTCGCCGCGGCAGCCGCGGCGCTGGGGCGCGAGCTGACCGTGCCGGGGGTGGGCCAGACCGTCGTGCTGAGCCGGATCGCCCATGAGGCGACACCGATGCCCGCAGGCGAGGACCTCGCCGGGCTCGGCGCGCTCGGCGCGACCCTCGTGCTGCACCTGGCCGTGCAGCGCATCGAGGACGTCGTCACCGAGCTCGAACCGCACTACGGACCGAGCTGCCCGGTCGCTGTGGTCGCCTACGCCTCGCGCCCGGACGAGGTGGTGCTGCGCGGGACGCTGGCCGACATCGCCGGGCAGGTCCTCACCGCCGGCATCGGCCGCACTGCCGTGATCATCGTCGGGCGGGTCCTGGCCGCGGAGGGGTGCTGCGACAGCCACCTCTACTCGCCCGACCGGGACCGCCGCAGCGGTCCGGCCCCGGCCGCACCGCGCGCGACCGGATGACCGAGAACATCGGCTACTACGCGCGACACGGCTACACCGAGACCCATTGGGGCGGGCACGCCGGCTACGAGCGGGCCTTCTTCAGCAAGCGCGTCGCTCAGGCCCGCTCGCGCCGCAACAGGTAGGTGTCCATGATCCAGCCGTGGCGCTCGCGCAGGGCGCGCTTGGTGTGCGCGACCTCGGCGGCGACGTCCACCAGCCGGCCGGACAGCAGCACCTCGTCCGGCGTGCCGAGGTAGGCGCCCCAGAACAGGTAGAGCTCGCCGTCGTCGAACTCGGCGCACGCCAGCGCGGCGTCGAGCATGACCACTACGCTGTCGAGGTCCTCCGGAAACCCAGCCGCCAAGCGCCGGCCGGTGGTGATGTGGATCGGCTCGCCGATGCGGTTCAGCGGCAGCCGGTGCCCGGCCGCCAACGCCTGCACGCTGGTGATGCCCGGGATCACCACGTACTCGAAGTCGACGCCACCGCGCGCCAGGATGCGCTCGATCACCCGCAGGGTGCTGTCGTAGAGCGCCGGATCTCCCCACACGAGGAACGCGCCGACGTCGCCGTCCGGGACGTGCGCTGCGATCGCCTGCTCGAACAGCACGGCCCGCTTGTCGTGCCAGTCCTCCACCGCGCCGGCGTAGGCCGCGGCCCCGCGGTCCCGCGGCGGGTCGGGGATCTCGACCACGCGGTAGCCGTCCCGGTCGCGGATGTAGCGCTCGCAGATCTCCTCGCGCAGGGCGAGCAGGGCGCCCTTGTCCGCCCCCTTGTCGACGACGAAGAAGACGTCGGCCTCGTTCAGGGCATTCACGGCCTGCATCGTCACGTACTCCGGGTTGCCGGCGCCGATGCCGATCACCAGGATCCTGCGAGTCACGGGGGGGCCTCTCGAGGTGGTAGGGCGCGGGCCAATGCAGCGGCCAGTCTCGCCTACGGCCCGCGCCGGTCGGGCGGCGCCTGGGCGCCGGTGACTGGGCCGCGCGCTGGCTGGGCGCGGGTGACTGGGCAGCTTGCCGGCCGGCGTGCCGTCGGGGCCGGGCACGCACTAGCGTCGACGCCCGTGCGGGTGCTGATCCTGGGTGGGACCGGCGAGGCCCGCGCGCTCGCCGCCACGCTGCACGCGTTGCCCGGCCACGAGGTCATCTCCTCGCTGGCCGGGCGGGTGAGCAACCCGGCGCTGCCCGTCGGCGCGGTGCGCCTCGGTGGCTTCGGTGGGGTGCCGGGGCTCGTGGACTACCTGCGGGCGGCCGGAATCGATGCGGTCGTGGACGCCACCCATCCGTTCGCGGCGACGATCAGCGCACACGCCGCCGAGGCGGCCCGCGAGAGCGCTTGCCCGCTCGTGGCGCTGCGGCGCCCGGGTTGGACCGAGGGGCCCGGCGACCGATGGAGCCGCGTCCCGGACATCGCCTCCGCTGCCGCGGCGGCCGCGGCCGCCCCTCCGGGAGACGTGCTGCTCACCACGGGGCGCCGCGACCTCGCCGCGTTCGCCGCTGACCGCGGCCATCACTACCTGATCCGCACGGTCGAACCGCCCGCTCCCCCCCTCCCGCCGCGCAGCACGCTGCTGCTGGCCCGCGGCCCGTACTCCGTCGACGGCGAGGCGGCGCTCATGGCTGAACACGGCATCGCGCTGCTCGTCACGAAGGACAGCGGCGGGCCGATGACCGCGGCCAAGCTGACCGCGGCCCGCGAGCGCGGGATCGGTGTCGTGATGGTGGACCGACCGGCGCCCCCCGCGGGAGTGCAGCTCGTCGACACCGAGGCCGCCGCCATCGCCTGGCTGACGTCCACGGCGGCGTAACCCATTGCCGGTTACCCCCGTCGCCGCCGACCCCGCCTTGGGTGACTGTGATCAATCCGCACTGCGGCGCCCCATGAGCCGTCTGAGGGCGGATCGATCACGCCGCAGGCGCGGGGCGCCGACGCGGCGCATGTCGTCGGGCGCGGACGCCGCGCCCGCTGGGGTCCCCGCGCCGCGCGCGCGTCCGGGCGTTGAGCATCAGCGCTTGCTTGCTCAGCGACGGCGATTTGGCGTCGCTCAATGCTGCAATACATCACTCAACAGACCGGGCGTCACTCAACGCGCCGGGCCGTCACTCAGGGGCGAGGGCGGGGTAGCGCCGGGGCGTGAAGACGCGGGGACGCCCGCCCGGGCCGGCGACGACGGTGGTCTGCGACGAGCCGACAATGAGCAGGCACCGCATGTCCACGCCCGCCGGGTCCAGCGCGCCCAGCGTCGTCACGAGGATCTCCTGCTCCGTGGAACCGACGGCCCGCCCGATGACGACGGGCGTCGCGGCGTCGCGGTGCCGCAACAGCAGCGCGCGCGCGTCCGCGAGCTGCGTGCGGCGCGTCAGGGACGCGGGGTTGTAGATCGCGATGACCAGGTCGGCTCGGGCCGCTGCCTCCAGGCGCTGCGCCACGACCGCCCACGGCTTGAGTCGATCCGACAGCGACAGGATCGCGAAGTCGTGCCCGAGCGGCGCGCCGACCGCAGCGGCGACGGCTTGCGCGGCCGTGAGACCCGGGACGACGCCTACCTCGACGGAGCAGTACCGCCGCTGCGCCGCCACCTCGACCACCGCACTGGCCATCGCGAACACGCCGGGATCCCCGGAGGACACGACCGCGACGCGCGCGCCCCGCAGCGCGAGTTCGAGGGCGAATTCAGCGCGCTCGGCCTCCACCCGATTGTCACTGGAATGCCGGCGCTGACGGGGATTCGGCGGCACCCGATCCACGTAGGGTCCGTAGCCGACGATGTCATCTGCCGCCGCGAGCACCGCCTGGGCCTGCGGGGTGAGCCAGTCGCGCCCGGCAGGGCCCAAGCCCACCACATCGACGCGGCCGCTGGGTGCTGCCTGCTCGAACTCGCCTGCTACACCCCCCGCAGCTGACTCGACCCGTCCCTTCGCAGCTGGCTCGACTGCCGCGAACCGAGCGAGGGCTGCAGCACCCGACTCAGCCCGTACGCCGGCCGAGGCCACCGCCCCGGGCACCAGCACCACCGCCATGTAGGGCACCGAGTCGGGGTCGACGTCCGCGACGGGACAAGTGCGCTGCGCCGGCGACGAGGCCCGCTCGACGTAGTACGCGTCCTCGAGCCGACCGGCCCGCTTGAGGGCGTCCTGGATCCCCGCGAAATGCCGGCTCACCTTCATGATCGCGGCTGCGTCGGTGCTGCCCAGCCGCTCGACCAGCACGTCGGGCGGCAGCGTCCCGGGCAGGACGGTGAGGATCTCGTCGGCCTCGACGAGCGGCATCCCGACAGCGGCCGAGGCGGCGCTCACCGACGTCACGCCCGGGACGATCTGGGTGTCGTAGCGGCCGGCGAGGCGCCGGTGCATGTGCATGTAGGAGCTGAAGAACAGCGGGTCGCCCTCGGCCAGCAACACCACGTCGCGACCCGCGTCCAAGTGCGTCGCGAGCCGGGCGGCGGCCTCGGCGTAGAAGTCGGCCATCGCCCCCGCGTACCCGCCGGGATGCGCGGTGGCCTCGGTCGTCACCGGGTAGACGAGCCGCTCCTCGACCTGGCCGGGGCGCAGGTAGGGCTCGGCGATGCCGCGGGCGATCGAGCGGCCGTGGCGCGCGCTGTGAAAGGCGATCACGTCGGCGTCAGCGATCAACCGGGCCGCCTTGACGGTGACCAGCTCCGGGTCGCCCGGCCCTAGTCCCACCCCGTACAGCGTGCCGCGCCTCATTCGGTGTCGCTCGCGATGGCGTTGACGGCCGCAACGGCCATCGCGCTGCCGCCCCGGCGCCCGTGCACGACGAGGTACTCCAGCCCGGACGCGGCGAGTGCTCCCTTGGACTCTGCCGCGCCGATGAAGCCGACCGGCATGCCGAGCACGGCCGCCGGGCGGGGTGCGCCCTCGGCGACGAGCTCGAGCAGCCGAAACAATGCGGTCGGCGCATTGCCGACGGCCACCACAGCGCCGTCAAGGCGGTCGGCCCACAGCTGCACCGCCGCCGCCGAGCGGGTGTTGGCCCGGCGCTGCGCGAGGTCGGCAACACTGGGATCGGACAGCGTGCAGATCACCTCGTTGCCGGCCGGCAACCGCGCCCGGGTGATCCCGCTGGCCACCATCTGCGCGTCACAGAGGATCGGCGCGCCACCATCGAGAGCGGCGCGGGCCGCGGCCACCACGCCAGGGGAAAAGTCGACATCAGCAGGGAGATCGACCATGCCGCAGGCGTGGATCATGCGGACGACGACACGGGCGATGTCGGCGGGCAGACCCGCCAGGTCGGCCTCGGCGCGGATCGTCGCGAAGGAGCGCCGGTAAATCTCCGCACCGTCGCGCAGGTAGTCGATCACGGCGCGCCCATCGCGATCTCGTACCCCGAGCCCGTAGCCACCACATCGACCTCGGTGTCCGGCGGGCGGCCGCAGCGGCGGGCGCAGCCGCTCCAGTGCACCTGCCGGCCCGACCAGCGCGGCGCGGTGCGCACCTCGGCGCCGGCGTCGGCCTGGACGTCGGCCAGACCCCGATCGCACCCGGGACGTCCGGTGCAGGCACTGACCCGGTACCACGGCGAGGCGGGGCCGACGCCGAGCCCGAGTGCTTCGAGCTCGCGCGCTGCCGCGGGCGCGTCAGCTACGTCGGGCAGCACGACGCTGCGCCACGGGGTGATCCGCGCGCCGCGGGCGCCCGTGTGCCCGGCCAGCGCGTCCAGTTGCCCGGCTGTCAGGCGGCCGAGCGGGGCGAGCGCGGCCAGCGCGCGACCCCCGTCGTGCTGCTCGAGCACGCCGGCCGGCTCCCGGGCCGGCGGTGGCAGCGGGCGGCCCGGGAGCACGCGCGCGCCCGACATTGCGGCCAGCACCCGCCGACGCACCGCCGCGGGGCCGTCGTCGAGCTCGCCCACGCGCCAGGCGAGCGAGCCCTGCGCGGCCCGCTCGTCGAGAAAGGCCGCGGCAAAGGCCAGCATCGCCTCCACCGCATCGGCGCTGTCGACCCCCAAGCCGCCGACGGCTACCCATCCCTGCTCACCCGCCTGCAACAGCACGTCCGCGCCGAGCCGGCCCACGTCGTTGCGCCCGTCGTCGAGGGCGAACAGGAAGCGGCCGGGCAGCTCGGCCAGTCGCGGTCGGGCACACAACGCGCGGTCGAGCGCGACGACCGTGGCGCTGAGGTCGCTGTCGCGGTCGATTCCGGCCAACGGTGAGGCGACGATGTTGCGCACCCGCTCGTGCGTGGCCGAGGGCAACAGGCCCGCCGCGGCGAGCTGCCCGCCCAGCTCGACCTCGGCGCCCGGGGCGAGCCCGCGGAGCTGGACGTTGCCGCGCGAGGTGAGCTCCACCCCGCCGGGCCCGTAGTGCCGCGCCGCCGCGGCCAGCGCGCCGAACTGGGCCGCCGACACGAGGCCGCCCGGCAGCCGCACGCGCGCCAGAGCGCCGTCTGCGGCCGGGTGCACCGTGAGCACGCCGGGACAGGCGTCCCCGCGCGAGCGGGTGAGCGACGCGGCGACAGGCACCGACGGATCGTACGTGCTGGGTCGCCGACGATCCCCGCGCCGGCGACCCAGCAGGTCAGGCCCGGGGCAGTGTGCGAACCTAGGGCCGACCAGCGCGAACCTGGGGCCGACGAGCGCGGGCCGCGAACCCGACGCGGCATGACCGCGGACCCGGATGACCGCGGCCCCCGGGATGAGGAGCTCAGCACATGATCTTGCTGTTGTCGACGTCGGACACCGACTTGCTCTCGGCACGGGCCAGCGGCTGTGCCTACCGGCTCGCCAACCCCGCGCGTCTCGCGCTCGAGGAACTGCCGGCATTGCTGGCCGACGTCCAGATCGTCGTCGTCCGCATCCTCGGCGGGCGCCGCCTGTGGCAGGACGGCCTGGACGCCGTGCTGGCCACGGGCCTGCCGGTCGTGGTGCTGGGCGGCGAGGCAGCGCCCGACGCCGAGCTGATGGAGCTCTCGACGGTGCCCAGCGGCGTCGTCGCCGATGCCCACGACTACCTGGCCCAGGGCGGCCCGGGCAACCTCGCCCAGCTGCATCACTTTCTATCCGACGCGATCTTGCTCACCGGTTACGGCTTCGAGTCGCCGCTGGCCACCCCCACCTGGGGACGGCTGGAGCGTCCCGCCGCGCTTGCCGACGGCCCTACCGTCGCGGTCCTGTACTACCGGGCGCACCAGGTCGCCGGCAACTCCGGCTTCGTGCACGCGCTCGCCGACGCGATCGAAGCGGCCGGCGGCCGGGCGCTGCCGCTGTACTGCTCGTCGCTGCGGATCGCCGAGCCCGCGCTGCTCGCCGCGCTGCGCCCGGCCGACGCGCTTGTGGTGACAGTGCTGGCCGCAGGCGGCTCGCTGCCGGCCGCAGCGGGAGCAGGGGGCACGGACGAGGACTGGGACATCGGCGCGCTGGCCGAGCTGGACATCCCCATCCTGCAAGGGCTCTGCCTCACCTCGTCACGAGAGCAGTGGCACGCCAGCGTCGAGGGCCTGTCGCCCCTCGACGCCGCGACCCAGATCGCCATCCCGGAGTTCGACGGCCGCCTGATCACCGTCCCCTTCTCGTTCAAGGAGATCGGTGCCGACGGCCTGAGCAGCTATGTAGCCGATCCCGAGCGGTGCGCGCGGGTCGCCGGTATCGCCGTCAAGCACGCCCGGCTGCGCCACGTCCGTCCCGCCGAGCGGCGCATCGTGCTGATGCTGTCGGCCTATCCGACCAAGCACTCGCGCATCGGCAACGCCGTCGGCCTCGACACCCCCGCCTCGACGGTGCGGCTGCTCGCTGCGCTGCGCGACGCCGGCTACGACCTCGGCCCGGCCGACGGGCCCGACGCGCTGCCGGGCCTCGCCGCCCAGGACGGCGACGCGCTCATCCACGCTCTCATCGCCGCGGGTGGGCAGGACGAGAGCTGGCTCACCGAGCAGCAGCTCGCCGGCAACCCGGTGCGGATCTCGGCTGCCCGCTACCGCAGCTGGTTCGACACGCTGGACCCCGCGCTGCGCGAGGCCGTCGTCAAGCACTGGGGCCCGCCGCCTGGCCAGCTGTTCGTCGACCGCACCCACGACCCTGACGGTGAGATCGTCCTCGCCGCGCTGCGCGCAGGCAACGTCGTGGTCATGGTGCAGCCGCCCCGAGGCTTCGGCGCCAACCCGATCGCCATCTACCACGACCCGGATCTACCGCCGAGCCACCACTACCTCGCCGCCTACCGCTGGCTGCGCGAGGAGTTCGACGCCCACGCGATGGTGCACGTCGGCAAGCACGGCAACCTGGAGTGGCTGCCCGGCAAGACCGCCGGGCTCTCGGCGGCATGCGCGACCGATGCGGCGATCGGCGACCTACCGCTCGTCTACCCGTTTCTCGTCAACGATCCCGGCGAGGGCACCCAGGCCAAGCGCCGGGCGCACGCCACGCTCGTCGATCACCTCGTGCCGCCGATGGCCCGCGCCGAGAGCTACGGCGACATCGCCCGCCTGGAGCAGTTGCTCGACGAGCACGCCCAGATCGCGGCAATGGATCCGGCCAAGCTGCCGGCCGTCCGCGCCCAGATCTGGACGCTGATCCAGGCCGCGAAGCTCGACCACGACCTGGGACTGGCCGACCGGCCGCACGATGCTGAGTTCGACGAGTTCATCCTGCACGTCGACGGCTGGCTCTGCGAGATCAAGGACGCGCAGATCCGCGACGGGCTGCACGTGCTGGGCGTGGCGCCCACTGGTGAGGCGCGGGTCAACCTGGTGCTGGCGATGCTGCGCGCTCGGCAGCTGTGGGCGGGTGAGGCCCAGGCCCTGCCGGGACTCCGCGAGGCGCTCGGGCACGTCGAGGGATCCGGCGACCGCACGGGAACCGACGCGGTCGAGCTCACCGCGCGGGCCCTCGTCGCCGGGATGGAGGCGGCGGCCTGGGACCCGGCGGCGGTCCCCGCCGTCGTGCGCACCATCCTCGCCCTCCCCCCGTTGAGTGACGTATCTCCAAGATCAGAGACGGCAAATTCGCCGTCACTCAACGTCGAGATCCGTCACTCAACGGGGCGGGACGCGGCACCGGGGCGGGACGCGGTGGTGGGGCGGGACGCGGTGGTGGAGCGGGTGTTGCGGTTCGCGGCCACCGAGGTGGTGCCCCGCCTGGCTGCCACCACCGACGAGCTCACCCACACGCTGCACGCCCTCGACGGCGGCTACGTCCCCGCCGGCCCGAGCGGCTCGCCGCTGCGCGGGCTCATCAACGTGCTGCCCACCGGCCGCAACTTTTACTCCGTCGACCCGCGCGCGGTTCCGTCCCGGCTGGCCTGGGAGACCGGGCAGGCGATGGCCGACTCGCTGCTCGAGCGCTACCGCGCCGACACCGGCGAGTTCCCCCGCAGCGTCGGCCTCTCCGTATGGGGGACGTCCGCGATGCGCACGTCCGGCGACGACATCGCCGAGGTCCTCGCGCTGCTCGGGGTGCGCCCGGTCTGGGACGAGGCGTCCCGGCGGATCAGCGAGCTGGCCGTCATTGCGCTGGACGAACTGGGCCGTCCGCGTATCGACGTCACAGTCAGAATCAGTGGATTCTTCCGCGACGCGTTCCCGCACGTGGTCACGATGCTCGACGACGCGGTGCGGCTCGTCGCCGGCCTCGACGAGCCCGACGAGTGCAACTACGTCCGCGCGCACGCCCGGGCCGACCTGGCCGAACACGGCGACGAACGGCGGGCCACCACCCGCATCTTCGGCTCGAAGCCCGGTGCCTACGGGGCCGGACTGCTGCCGCTCATCGACGCCCGAAACTGGCGCGACGATGCGGACCTGGCCGAGGTGTATGCCGCTTGGGGCGGCTACGCCTACGGCCGCGGCCTTGACGGGCGCCAGGCCCGTCCCGAGATGGAGACGGCCTACCGACGCATCGCCGTGGCCGCCAAGAACACCGACACCCTCGAGCACGACATCGCCGACTCCGACGACTACTTCCAGTACCACGGCGGCATGATCGCCACCGTACGGGCCCTGACCGGGCGCGCGCCGCGCGCCTACATCGGCGACTCGACGCGCCCCGACACGGTGCGAACCCGCTCCCTCGCGGAGGAGACCGCCCGCGTGTTCCGGGCCCGCGTCGTCAATCCGCGCTGGATCGCGGCGATGCGCCGGCATGGTTACAAGGGAGCCTTCGAACTCGCCGCCACCGTCGACTACCTGTTCGGCTACGACGCGACAGCCGGCGTCGTCGAGGACTGGATGTACGAGCAGCTGACCGAGAGCTACGTCCTCGATCCGCAGACCCGCAGCTTCCTCGAGCGCTCCAACCCGTGGGCGCTGCACAGCATCGCCGAGCGACTGCTCGAGGCCGCTGACCGCAAGCTGTGGGACTCCCCCGACCCCGCTACGCTGCAGGCGCTACGCACGGCCTATCTCGAATCCGAGGGCGATCTCGAGGGCCGGTGAGTCTTCGGTGATCGATCCCCGCTGCAGCGGGCCCCAGCCCGGCGCGGCGAGGATTGATCACAACGGACGCGCCGCCGGTTCACCCGCAGCGGGGGTAGCCCACCGCCAGCCCAGGTTCTAGCCGCGCGGCGACGACGTGCTCCGTCCGGGGCTCACAGGACTGGTTGACTCGACGCACTGTGCCTGATGGCTGGACGCATCGATATGGACCAGGG
>JAYTRE010000279.1:0-10137 GCA_043746395.1 Pseudonocardiales bacterium | reverse complement strand
ACCTTCGCCACGCTCGTCGGCCTGGAGCTGCGCCCGCGCCGGCTGCGCGAGGCGGCGGCCCTGTGGTGGAGCGTCACCGAGAAGCGCGGCGTCAGCGGCCGCGACGCCATCTGGTCGCACCCCGACCTGCTGCCGAGCGCTGATGACCTGGACGACCCGCTCGGCTTCGCCGACAGCCTCGGCGCCGAAGCGCTCATCGACTTCGACGACGCCATCGACCCGGCGCCGGATGCGGGCGGGCAGCCGCCGCAGCCGGACGGCGAACAGCCGCCGGAACCGACGAGCTAGCCGCGGCCCGGCTCGTCATCGGCGAGGTCGTCGGCGATCGCCAGGTGAGCGGCGGCGCTCACCCCGTCGAGGTAGCCGCGGGCGCGTTCGGTGCTCGGATAGCGCCCGACCAGGGCCCAGAACTTGGCGCCGTGCCCGGGCACGAGCAGGTGTGCAAGCTCGTGCACGAGCACGTAGTCCTGCACCCAGCTCGGCAGCTCGCGCAGCCGCTCGGACAGGCGGATGGTGCCGTCCGCTGGGGTGCACGACGCCCAGCGGGTGCGCATCGAGGCGACCCACCGGACACTGACCGGTTGGGCGCGCCCGTCCAGGTAGCGCGCCGCGAGTTCGGCGGCCCGCCGGGCCAGGGCCGCGTCGCCGGCCGGGCGCCGGCGGCCGCGCTGGGCCGAGCTGTCCAGGCGCGCGAGCATCGTCGCCACCCACGTCGCCTCCTCGGCCCGGGTGAAGCGGGCCGGGATCAACACCACCACGCGCTCGCCGTCGCGGTAGGCCGAAACGGTGCGGCGACGCCGGGCACTGCGGCGCACCTCGACCTCAACTGCCACCCGGACACGGTAGCCGGGCCGGCCGCGAACCACCCAGTTGTGCAACGTTGGGCCCGCTCAGCGGGCCCAACGTTGCACAATCGCGACGGTCTGTCCACAGGTCGACTCCGAGTTATGCAGACGCTATCCACACCTCTGTCCACAGGTGTGGACATTCACCTCAGGGTTGAGCTTGAGCCTGTCAAGACCTGCCCTGCATGCTCACCCGAGCCGCGCCCGGCCTGTGGACAACCCGGCGACCAGCCGCCGGCGCATGCGACCGTGGAGCGATGTCGCGACTACCACCGATGCTCAATCCCGCTGTACGGGTGCTGTGGCGGGGGCCCGCCACCGTCCAACTCGAACTCGGCAACCGGGCCGTGCTCGTCGACGGCGTGGACTCCGCCTGCCTGCGGCGGCTCACCACAGCCGGGCGGGCCGGCCGCCCACCCGAATCAGGCGAAGAGCTGGTCGGCACCGACGCGCTGGCTGTGAGCGGCTACCTCTGGCCGGGGTGCCCCGACGAGGACGATCTCCGGCTCGCTGCGCCGCGTCCGCGGCTGGGCGCCGAGCTCGGCGCGCTCAGCACCCGCTTCGGCGAGCGGGCCGCCGAGATGCTGCAGGCGCGCCGGCACTACGCGGTCGCCGTCCACGGCTCGGGGCGGGTGGCCGGGCACCTGGCGGCGCTGCTCGCCGCGGCTGGGATCGGGCGGGTTCACGTCACCGATGACGGGGACACCCAGCTGCAGTACGCGGTGCCTGGCGGCGTCCGGCCGGGTGACGAGGGTCGCCACTACGCCGCCGCAGTCACCGACGCCGTGCTCGCCGCGGCACCGGAGGCCGACCCGACCCCGCTGCCCTCCAACGAGCGGCCGGACCTGGTCGTGCTGGCGGTGGACGAGCCGATCGACCCGGAACGCAGTGCCGCGCTGCATGCCCGCGACTGGAGCCACCTCGTGGTCCGGCTGGGTAGCGACCACGGGGT
The DNA here is from genome assembly GCA_043746395.1 of Pseudonocardiales bacterium. Taxonomy (GTDB): domain Bacteria; phylum Actinomycetota; class Actinomycetes; order Mycobacteriales; family Jatrophihabitantaceae; genus JAYTRE01. The sequence goes on along the minus strand of JAYTRE010000279.1, from coordinate 8,340 downwards.
CGTCGGACCGCTGGTTATCCCCGGGCTCACTAGCTGCCTGCGCTGCGCCGACCTGCACCGGGTGGACCGCGATCCGGCCTGGCATGCCCTCGCGGTCCAGCTCAGCGTCGCGAGCCGCCGGGGCGGCGCGTCCGATGTCGCGCTCGCCACGGTCATCGCCGGCGTCGCTGCGCTGCAAGCCCTCGCCTATCTCGACGGCGGTCAGCCGAACACGATCGAGAAGACGATCGAGCTGCACCTGCCCGACTGGCGGCTGCGCCGCCGCAGCTGGCCACCTCACCCTGGCTGCGACTGCGGTGCCGAGCCACGCCCGCGCTGACGTCGCCCTGCACGGCATCAGCCAACCAAGTGAAGGCACAATGGCCCCCGGGACGGGTACCGACCGACCGCCCAGGCCGTCGCGACGAAGGAGACCCGCTCTCGGTGAGTGACATCCCGCAGCGCCGTGTCGCCCGCACCGCCAAGCTCGCCTCCCTGCCGCTGGGGGTCGCCGGCCGTGCCACGGTCGGCCTGGGCAAGCGGATGACCGGCAAGCCCGCGGAGGAGGTCACCGCCGAGTTGCAGGCCCGCACCGCCCAGCACCTGTTCACCGTGCTCGGCGAGCTCAAGGGCGGGGCGATGAAGCTCGGCCAGGCCCTGTCGATCTTCGAAGCGGCCCTGCCCGAAGAGACCGCGGCGCCCTACCGGGAGGCCCTTACCAAGCTGCAGGAGGGAGCCCCCCCGATGGCGGCGCCGACGGTGCGCCGCGTGCTCGACGAGCAGTTCGGGCGGCGCTGGCCGGAGCGGTTCGTGTCCTTTGACGAGACGCCCGCCGCGGCCGCCAGCATCGGCCAGGTCCACCACGCCGTGTGGTCCGACGGGCGCGAGGTCGCGGTCAAGCTGCAGTACCCGGGGGCCGGGCCGGCGCTGCTGGCCGACTTCACCCAGCTGTCGCGAATGGCGCGGCTGTTCGGTCGCCTGTCGCCGGGCCTGGACGTCAAGCCGCTGCTGGCCGAGCTGAAGCAACGCGTCACCGAGGAGCTCGACTACACCCTCGAGGCGGAGTCGCAGCGGGGATTCGCCGCGGCCTACGCCGACGATCCCGACATCGCCGTCCCGCGGGTGGTGGCCAGCGCCCCGAAGGCGATCGTCACTGAATGGATGCCGGGAACCCCGCTGTCGCGGATCATCGCCGGGGGTTCGCAGGAGGAGCGGGATCGGGCCGGCTCGCTGCTCGCGCTGCTGCACTACTCGGCGCCCTCACGGGCCCGGATGCTGCATGCCGACCCGCACCCCGGCAACTTCCGGATCCTGGCCGACGGGCGCCTGGGGGTCGTCGACTTCGGCGCGGTGGCGCGGCTGCCGGGCGGCTCGCCCGAGCCGCTGGGACGGCTGATCCGCTTCGCGGTGCAGGGCGACGGCGACGCAGTCATCGTCGAGATGCGGGCCCAGGGCTTCATCCGCCCCGACATCACCGTCGAGCCGCGGCAGGTCATCGACTACCTCGGCCCGATCCTTGACCCCCTGCGGACGCCCACCTTTACCTTCACGCGGGAGTGGATGCGGGCGCAGGCCAACCGCCTCGGCGACCCGCGCCGGGAGGAGGCCCAGGTCGGGCGCCAGTTCAACCTGCCGCCGTCGTACGCGCTCATTCACCGCGTCACCATCGGCTCCATCGGCGTGCTCTGCCAGCTCGGTGCCACCGCGCCGTTCCGCTCGCTGGCCGAGAAGTGGCAGGCGGGGTTCGCGGCATGAGCACGGCCGAGACGGTGTTCACCTACGGCGCGCCGGGGCTGAAGTTCGGTGCCGGGGCCGCCGACGAGATCGGCTACGACCTGGCGCAACTGGGCGTGCAGCGCGCCCTGATCGTCACCGACGCCGGTGTGGCGGCCACCGGGGTGCCCGCCCGCGTCGCCGAGCAGATGACGCGCTTCGGCGTGTCGGCCGGTGTCTACGACCGGGTGCATGTCGAGCCCACCGACGCCAGCGTGCAGGCGGCCATCGACTGGGCCCGGGCCCACGGGCCGTGGGATGGCTTCGTGGCGGTGGGGGGCGGCTCCAGCATCGACACCGCCAAGGCGGTGAACCTGCTGCTCACCAACCCGGGCGAGCTGCTCGACTACGTCAACGTTCCCGTCGGCGGCGGGCGCGCGCCCGTCAACCCGCTACTGCCGCTCGTCGCGGTGCCGACCACCACCGGCACCGGAGCCGAGAGCACGACGATCTGCGTGCTCGACGTCTTGGCCCAGCGGGTGAAGTCGGGGATCAGCCACCAGCGGCTGCGTCCCACGCTGGCGGTCGTGGACCCGACCCTGACGCTCAGCCAGCCGGCCGGGGTGACCGCGTCGGCGGGCATGGACATCCTCTGCCACGCCCTGGAGAGCTACACCGCCCGGCCGTACACGGCGGCGGCCCGCAAGGGTCCGGCCGACCGCGTGCCGTACTGCGGGTCGAACCCGATCTCGGACATGTGGTCGGAGCGGGCGCTGACCCTGATGGCGTCGAGCTTCCGGCGAGCGGTGGCGTACGGCGACGATCGGGACGCGCGCGAGCAGATGGCCCTGGCCGCCACCTTCGCCGGCCTGGGCTTCGGCAACTCGGGTGTGCACATCCCGCACGCCAACGCCTATCCGATCGCCGGCCAGGTACGCGACTTCCACGCCCGCGACTACCCCGGAGGCGAAGCGCTCGTGCCGCACGGGATGGCGGTGTCACTCACCGCGCCGGAGTCCTTCCGGTTCACCTTTGCCTCCTCGCCGCAGCGGCACCTGCGCGCCGCAGCACTGCTCGAACCGGACGCGGAACTCGGCAACGACGCCTCCGCCCAGCTGCCCTCGGTGCTCGTCCGGCTCATGCGAGACGTCGCAATCCCCGACGGCGTAGGGGCTGTCGGCTTCGCCGCGGCTGATGTCGACGAACTGGTCGCAGGGGCGCTCAAGCAGCAGCGGCTGCTCGCGACGGCACCTCTGCCGGTGCGCGCCGAGGACCTCGACGCGATCTTCCGGCGCTCAATGTCGCTGTGGTGAGCGGCGGGTGAACAAGCTGCCACGCCCAGGGGTGTGTCGCCGCTGGACGAGGCCGGGTCGCGCGCGCTGAGATGGGTTGGTGGACGCGACGTGTTCGATCTGCGGACGGACCGCCGATCCTACCGAGGACGGCGACCCGCCGCTGGCGTGGTGCGCGGACATCGTCGAGACCAGTACCGGCCACCGGACGCGTTGGGTCTGTACCACGTGCACCCGTCGCTTCGTGCGCTCGATCGAGGCCAAACTCGACCACGAGTGGTGGTGAGCGGGCAGCGACCCGGGTGTCGGATCAGCCGATCCGACGGCCCGGGTGCTGCCGTGCGGGCGCTACTGCCAGCCCGCCTCGACGACGGCCGAGGCGCGCGCCGCACGGTCGGCCCGCTGGGCGTGCCGCCGCTCCGCAGCGCGGGCGTGTAGCTCCCGGCGATGCCAGCGGCGCGCCGTAGCCAGCGCGCTGGCCACCCGCTCGCGCTGCGATCGCTCGTGTTGCTCGCGCATTCGTTCCCGCGCGAGGGCTTCGTACATGGTGAACATCTCGGTGCTCCTTGGCTTGGTCGTGCCCAGCCAGCTCGTCAGGCTAGGTGGTTCGGTCCGGCGTGACTGGCGTGCTCCCGCGATATTGCTGGCGCCGGCCCGGGTCATGCAGCCACCTCGGTGCCGTCGTCCTTGTCGTCCTTGCGCGGACGGCCCCGCGGGCGCTTGCGCGCGAGGATCGTGCCGCGCTCGAAGATCTCGCCACCCCACACGCCCCACGGCTCCCGACGATCGAGAGCACCGCTCAGGCAGGCGAGGCGGGCCGGGCAGCCGAGGCACAGCGCCTTGGCCTGCTCGAGCTCGGCTGGGGTTTCGGCGAACCAGAGGTCGGCGTCCTGCACCCGGCAGGGCACGTCGTCTGGACACTCCTTGGCGAGCGGGTCAAGCCCGATCGGGTCAAGGACGAGATCGTCGGGAGGGCAGGTGGTCAACACGTCGGGTCACCTCCTTGTCTTCTCGGTCGTGCAGAAATTCGGTTGGACAAACAGCGAGGCCGCGGTTCCCAAGCTGGGAGCCGCGGCCTCGAGGAGCCTGCACTGATCGTGATCAGCGAGGTATCCCTCGAGGTGGACGGTCCTGCTTGGTGCCCGGGCGGGCAGCGACGGCCGGAGTCGGCGCCACAGCGATGACCGCGCGATCGTGCGTGGAGCCGAGGACGCTGCCCGTGCCCGTGCCGGTGAGCGTGGCGCTAGCCCCGTACCGATTGGCGGACAGGGCGAACGCCGACTCGCTGCGCGTGCGCAGGGCGGCCGTCGCGATGTTCATGTTGATCTCCACTGCGGCCACCTCCTGATCTGTCGTCGTCCGCGCGCGCTGGTGCGCGAGGTGCGGTGTGGGTGTTTGCAGGCTAACGAAGGCTACGACGAGCCCGCAACCCGATTAATTTCGTCGCCGACCCGACCTGCGGGTCAGGTGATCTTGATCCGCCGGGTAGTGGTGGGCAGTAGTCGCCGAGGGTGAGCACCGCAAGGTAGCCGCTGCGGATCTTGATACCGATGCGTCGTCTACGACACCCACGGATACGTCACAAGAGCCCAATTTGGTCGCCGCTCATGATCGCTTCGCGTCAGGGCCCGGCAAACAGCTGCTGGACGAGCGGCAGCACGGCGGTCGCGTCCTCGGCCTGGAGATTGCCGTTGTAGATCGCGGGCCGGCACCGCTGGTTCACGGTCACCTGCACAGGCGGGCCGACGAGATAGCCGAAGGTGAGCAGGTAGCTTGCCGCTGGCGGCGCGCCGCCAGGGCAGGAGAAGTTGCTACCCCACGGCGTGGTCGGCAGGGTGTCGAGTGCGGACCGCAACGCCGAGAGCTCCGCTGCGGTCGCGCGCACCGCGCGAGCGGGCACCGCCCGCCTGGCATAGGCCTCAGCGTGCTCAACGGGGGCGCCATGGCGTCGCCAGCGGCGATACACCTGCTCCAACGCCTGCTGCACCAGGTCCTCCGCGGTCGCTCGCCGCACCCGATTGTGCAACTTTCGGCCCGCCAGCGCGGCCGAAAGTTGCACAATCGCGGGTCAGCTGATCACGACGGCGGCCACCTCGGCGGGGTCCGCGCCGCCGAGCACGGCCAGCAGCGGCTCGGCGTAACGCTCCAGCTTGGTCGGGCCCACGCCCGAAACCCGAGCGAGCGCAGCGCGCGAGGCCGGCTTGGCGTCGGCAATGGCCACCAGCGTGGCGTCGCTGAACACGATGTAGGGGGGCGCGCCCTGCGCCTCGGACTGGGTACGGCGCCAGCTCCGCAACCGGCCGAAGAGCTCCGCGTCGGCCGCCTCCGGCACCGGGGCCCGCTTGCGCGGCTGCTTGCCCGCGACGGCATCGCGCGCCACGTGGGGGCGCAGGCCGTCCAGGAAGCGGCTCGGCCGGCGGCCCCGGCGCTGACCGGGACTGCGGGCCAGCGCCCACGACAGCGCCAGCCGCTCACGGGCCCGGGTGATGCCGACGTAGAGCAGCCGGCGTTCCTCCGCGAGCTGGGCCTCAGTCGTGGCGTGCTGGATCGGCAGGGTGGTGTCGGTAAGCCCGACCAAGAACACGGCGTCCCACTCCAGGCCCTTGGCCGAGTGCAGCGAGGCGAGCGTGACGCCCTGGACGGTCGGCGCGTGCTGGGCAGTGGCCCGCGCGTCGAGCTCGGCGACCAGCTCGGGCAGCTGCGCGTCGGGCGTCGTCGCGACCAGGTCGTCGGCGAGGTTGACCAGCGCGGCCAGCGACTCCCACCGCTCCCGAGCGGTGCCGCCGGGCGGCGGATGCTCAGCGTTCCAGTTCAGGCTGCTCAGCACCGAGCGGACGGCGTCGGGCAGCTGGTCGCCGTCCTGCCCGGCCCGGGCCGCCCCGCGCAGCAGCAGCCGCGCCTCGCGGATCTCGGGACGGTCGAAGAAGCGCTCCCCGCCGCGGAGCACGTAGGCCACGCCGGCGTCGGCCAGAGCCTGCTCGTACACCTCCGACTGGGCATTGATCCGAAACAGCACCGCGATCTCGGCCGGCGTCGTGCCGGCGTCGATCAGGGCGCGGCACTGCACAGCCACGGCGGCCGCCTCGGCCGGTTCGTCGTCGTACTCGGCGAACGTCGGCTGCGGACCGTCGGCCCGCTGCCCGACGAGCGTGAGCCGAGCGGCCTCGGGCCGGTCGGACGTCGGGCGGGCGGAGCTGCCGTGGACGAGCTTGTTGGCCAGCTCGACGACCTGCGGCGTGGAGCGGTAGTCCCGCTCCAGGCGGATCACCACCGCCTGCGGGAAGCGGCGGCGAAAGCCCAGCAGGTGCTCGGGCGTGGCGCCGGCGAAGGAGTAGATCGTCTGATTGGCGTCGCCGACGACGCACAGATCGTCACGGCTGCCGAGCCAGGCGTCCAGCAGCCGCTGCTGCAGCGGCGAGACGTCCTGGTACTCGTCGACGACGAAGTGCCGGTACCGCGAGCGGATCGCCTCGGCGACATCGGCGTACTCCTCGATCGCGCCGGCCATGATCAATAGCAGATCAGCGAAGTCGAGCTGGCCGGCCCGCCGCTTGGTCAGCTCGTACTCTGCGTAGACCTTGGCCACCGTGTCCGGCGTCGTGGAGGTCTCGCGACCCGCCGCGCGGACCCGCTCGGCGTAGGTCTCGGGCGTCACGAGCACGGCCTTGGCCCAATCGATCTCGGCACCGAGGTCACGCAGCTCCGCGCGGTCGGTGCGCAGCCGCAGCCGGGCGGCCGCGTTGCCGACGAGCCGCAGCGGGTTGGCGACCACCTCCGGCACTCCCCCGCCCAGCACGCGCGGGGCGAAGTACTGCAGCTGCCGCAGCGCCGCAGCGTGGAAGGTGCGGGCCTGCACGCCATGCGCGCCGAGGGTGCGCAGTCGGGTACGCAACTCGCCGGCCGCCCGCGCGGTGAAGGTGACCGCCAGCAGTTGGCTCGCCGGGATGGCCTCGGAGCGCACCGCGTAGGCGATGCGGTGCGTGATGGCCCGGGTCTTGCCGGTGCCCGCTCCGGCCAGAATGCAGACGGGACCGCGCACGGCGACCGCGGCGGCGCGCTGCTCGGGGTCGAGACCCGCGAGTACCGCTTCGGCCCCGGACATGGCCCCGATCCTGCCAGCGTGCGCCGACAGTCCGCGCCGCGCAGTCTGTTCGCGTGCTCACGCCTCGCGGCCCCGCGTCGCCGGAATGCCGGCCCGACCCACCGCGTTGCGCCTGTCGAGCTCTCACCACCCCGGAGGACGACGGCAATGCTGACGATGTACACGACGAATTGGTGCGGCTACTGTCGCCGGCTCAAATCCGGCTTGCAGCACGCCGGCATCGACTACGCCGAGGTCAACATCGAACTCGACGCCGCCGCCGCTGACTTGGTCATGCAGGTCAACGGCGGTAACCGGACCGTCCCCACCGTGGTCTTTGCCGACGGCACCGCGCTGACCAACCCCTCGGTCGCCGACGTGCGGGCCCAGCTCGCCGCCTGAGCGCAGCTGCTGCTCAGCCCGACGCGCCGGGCAGCGTGCCGGCCAGCCACCGGTCGATGAGGTAGCGCGAGATCGACAGCTGCGGCGAGACGCCCCGCAGCCGCGCGCCCGGCTCGGGTTCGGCACCGGTGTCCACCCAACCGGCCGCCTGCCGCACCTCGGCGCGGGTGAACCAGGCGGCCTCGGCCAGCTCGACCGGATCGAGGTCGATGGACGGGTCGCCGTCTCGCCGAGCGCCGAAGCCGAGCATGAGCGAGGCCGGGAAGGGCCACGGCTGGCTAGCCACATAGCGGACGTCGCTGACACCGACCCCGACCTCCTCGAACACCTCGCGGGCCACCGCCGACTCAAGCGACTCCCCCGGCTCGACGAAGCCGGCGAGCGTCGAGAACCGGCCGGGCGCCCATTGGTGTCCACGCCCGAGCAGCGCCTGGTCGCCGCCGTCGTGGATCAGCATGATCACCGCAGGGTCGGTGCGCGGGAAGTGGTCGGTGCCGTCCTCGGGGCAGGTCCTGATCCAGCCCGCCTGCGCCTCGACGGTGGGGTTCCCGCAGCGCGGACAGTGGGTGTGGCGCAGGTGCCACTGCTCCAGCGCGATCGCGCTGGTGAGCAGGCCGGCGTGCAGGTCGTCGATGGTCGCTGCCAGCTCGCGCAGGGTGAGCCAGTCGGTGTCATCGGCTTCGGTGGTAACGGCGAAGTACGGCTGCTCGCCGACCAGGCCCAGGAAGCGGGCTGGAGCCCCCACCGGGACGTCCTTCGGAGTGCGCAGCGCGATCCGGGCGCTGCCGCCCTCGGCGTAGTCGACGGCGGTGGCGGACCCCGTGGTCACCAGCAGCACCTTCGCGCGCAGCCATGCCTCGGCCAGCCACGTGG
>JAYTRE010000278.1:0-11036 GCA_043746395.1 Pseudonocardiales bacterium | reverse complement strand
TGCTGTGGCGGCGTACCTGGAGGCTGTCGAGATCAGTGACGGCTGCGGGCAGCGGTTTGAGGGGTGCGGCTTGGCTTAGGGAACGGTGCGGGCGGTGCTCGTTGTGGTGGGCCTCGTACCCGATTGCTGCCGCTACGAGTTCTGGCACGGGACAAGCACCTCGGCGTGCGGATCCGACATTCTGCGAAGGCTGGAGGCTGAGTTCGTGCGCGTCCAACCCGAACTCGCGGCCGCCTTCCCGGCCTCAGCGTGATGCACCGTGCAGGAGCTCGCGCAGTCGACACGGAATCGAACATCACCGCAGAGTCGATCATGCGCTGGTTGAACGGCGCAGATGTTCAACCGTGCCCCATCAGTTCCGCCGCCGTCCGGCCGTCCTGCGCCCTCCAGAACGTCTAGTTCACGTCGCGGGCGAGCGACCGGCGAGGCCTCGGACGGCCGCCGGATCGAGGCCGATGAGCTCGGTGAGCTCGCCCGCATCTACTGCCCCGGAATCCACGCCGCGGGCGAGGTAGCCGGCGAGCGCCCGCGCGGTCGCTGGTTCGTCGAGCACTCCGCTCGTCTGGCGGTCGAGGTAGGCGCGCAGCCGAGCCGCGGCCGCTGGCAGGCCGCTCCGGAAGAACCCGAACGTCGCGGCATAGCGGGTCGGCAGCTGAGCCGGGTGCAGGTCCCAGCCCTGATAGAAGCCGCGTTCGAGAGAGCGTTGCACCAGCCCCGCGTGCAGCCGCCAGGCTGCCTGCACGGTAGCCCGGTCCCCGACCGGCAGGACGTTCGTTGAACCGTCGCACACCGGCACGCCGGTGCCAGCGGCGGCGACCTGCATGATCGCCTTCGCGTGGTCTGCCGCCGGATGCGCCATGCTCTGCTGCTCGGCGGCGATGCCGAGGGACGCGCTGTAGTCGTAGGTGCCGTAGGGCAGCCCCGCGCAGCGTCCCTCGGCCGCGGTGATCATCAGTGCGACGAGTGCCCGGCCGTCCGGGCCGAGGATGGCCTGCGGCGTCTCGACCTGGATCTCGAACCGCAGCGCCGCTAGCCCGTAGCGCGTCTCGAGTGCCACACACAGCACGACCATCGCCTCGACCTGGCGCACCGAGGTGACCTTCGGCAGTGTCACCCGGAAGCCGTTGGGGATCGGGCCGCGTCCGGCGAGCGTCTCCACGAACAGGTCGAGCGTGCGCATGCCGCGGGCGCGGGACGGTCCTTCGAGCGACTTCATCCGCAACCCCATGAACGCCGGTGCGGTGCCTGCCTCAACGGCGTCGGCGAGCGAGTGGGCGGCGGCGAGCGCGTCGGCGTCCTCGCTTTCGCGGGTGCCGTAACCGTCCTCGAAGTCGATACGCAGATCCTCGACGGGCTCCGCGGCGAGCTTGACGCGCACTCGCGCGGCGATCGGCTCGGGCACGTTCGGCAGCGGGCCGTGCTCGTCCATCGCTTGCAGAGCTGCGGCTCCCCACGTGCCGGCCGTGCCGGCGTGGAAGCGGTCGGCCGGAACGTAGATGGTGTGCACGGGCTGCCGTCCGCCGATCGGCCCGGGAAAGCGGCGGTCGCGCTCGGCATCGTCGGGGGCGAGCAACGCGTCGAGACGAGCACGCACGGCGGGGTCGAGCATCAGTCAATCAGCTCGTAGGCCGGCAGCGTGAGAAAAAGCGCGGCCGCGCAGTTTCTGCTCCACCGCAGGTTCACCTGGCCGCCCACAACGTTGTGCCAGTGCGGGGTGTTGGCGTGCTCGAGGTCGGCCAGCCAGACCCGGGCCCCGGAGTCGAGCGCGTTGATCATCATCTTGCGCTCGGTCGGGCCGATGATCTCGACGCGGCGGGTGAGCAGCTCATCGCGGCGCGCCCCGGACTGCCGAACCAGCCCGGCGACGAACGCGAGCGCGTCGCCGCTCAGCACGTGCTCGGCGCCTGTCACGGCCGTCCCGGATACCTCGACACCCTCAGGCATGCTGGTCCTGTTCGAAGAATTCGCCGCGGTCGATACCCGCTGCGGCTTCGCGACCCAGCAGGGTGAGCCAACGATCCGCCACGGCTTCGTGCGCGTGCGGCACGACCGTCCCGACCAGGCGTAGCCGCGAGATGCCGCCGTCGGGATGGATGTCGAGCCGCACCTCGCGGACGGGCTCGGCGGACCGGATGCGAAAGCGGTGTTCGGTGTCGGGAACGAGCGCCACCATCGGCAGCAGTTCGGCGCCGGACCCGACGGAGGTGAGCCGGGCGGCCGCAGGGGCGTTGCCGACGAAGCAGGTGGTGTCCACGACCACCTCGTGCAGGACGGCGTCCGCGGCGAGGGCGACCGTCACCCAGTCGTTGCCGTCGTCGCGGCGGCGCGCGGTCTCCCACCCGTCGGACATGACCGCCGCCCGGCCGGGGCCGAGGATGTTCGCGGGCGAGGAGTAGAACCAGTTGCTGCAGCCGGTGATCCGCCCGCCGTGCACGGTGGCGGCCAGGTCGACCCGCCCGCCCAGGTAGCGTGGATCCGGCACGACCTCGCCGTACAGACGCAGCCGGGCGATACCGCCGTCGGGGTGCATTGTGATCCGGACGTGGGTCAGCAGCCGGTCGTCCGCCTCGACGGCGAGGACGTTGGCGGAGTCGCCCGCGACGGCGGTTCGCGGTAAGAGCGGTGTCCACTCGGCGGCAAGCAGATCCTCGGCGCGGGGATAGCCGAGCACGGTGGCGCCATCGAGCGAGACGGCCGGTGGATAGTTACCGGCGAAGAACGACGTGTCGACGCTCACCCCGCGCACGATCGCCGGCACCGCGAGCCGGACGATCGCGAAGTCCTCGCCGGGAGTCCGACGCCGCCGGCTCTCCCAACCGTCGTAGACCTTGCCGCGCAGGTTGAACGCCGCCCGATCGTGCGACGGGAGATTCGGCGAGATCAGGTGCTCCGACCCGCCGTAGAACTCGTCGTTCGCGTACACGACGGATCCGCCGAGCGCGCGGCTCGCCACGTCGGGCAGCCGGGTGAAATCGGTCATGCGGGCTCCGTTACCAGCGGTGCCGGTGCGGTGAGCCGCCCCACTCTCGCGCCCGCGGCCCGACGCCCGCGCAGAAAGGTCTCGCGCACCACGCCACGCAACCGCCGGCCGTCGTACGGGGTGACTGGATTGCGGTGGTGCAGGGCCGCGGCGTCGACGACGAACTGCTCGTCCGGCGCGAACACGCAGAAGTCGGCCTGCCGCCCCACCGCGATCGCGCCTCGGTCACCGAGCCCGGCGAGCTCGGCAGGAGCCGACGACATCCAGCGCGCCACGTCCGTCAGGATCGCGCCACGCGCGGCGGCTTCGGTCCAGACGGCCGACAGGCTGATCTGCAGCGACGCGATGCCACCCCACGCCGCACCGAAGTCGCCGACGTCGAGACGTTTCTCGGCGACTGTGGACGGCGAGTGGTCGGAGGCGACCAGGTCGATCGTCCCGTCCAGCAGCGCCTGCCAGAGCAGCTCACGGTTTGCGGACTCTCTGATCGGCGGGCAGCACTTGTACTGGGTCGCACCGTCGGGGACGTCCTCGGCGGCGAACGTCAAGTAATGCGGGCAGGTCTCGACGGTGATCGGCAGCCCGGATGCCTTCGCGTCGGCGATCAGCGGTAGGCACGCCGCACTGGACAGATGCACGACGTGGGTGCGGCATCCGGTACGTGCCGCCTGTTCGAGCAGTGCGTCGATCGCGCGCTGCTCGGCCTCGGCCGGACGGGAGAACAGGAAGTCGCGGTACACCCGGCCGTGCGCGTCGGACACACAGCCGCCGTCCTCTGCATGTGCGATCAGCAGGCCGCCGAACGCGGCGATGGTCGTCATCGCCTCCGCCACACCGGCCCGGTCAAGGGGCGGGAACTCGTCGACGCCGGACGGAAGCAGGAAGCACTTGAACCCGACGACACCCGCGTCGTGCAGTGCCCGCAGCTGTGCGGCGTTGCCGGGCACCGCGCCACCCCAGAAGGCGACGTCAACCGCGAGCTGTCCTGCGGCCGCGGCCCGCTTCACGCGCAGCGCCGCGACGTCCACCGTCGGTGGGATGCTGTTGAGCGGCATGTCGATGATCGTGGTCACGCCGCCTGCCGCCGCGGCTCGGGTCGCGCTCGCGAACCCTTCCCACTCGGTGCGTCCCGGCTCGTTGACGTGCACGTGGCTGTCGACGATGCCGGGCAGCACGACGCAGTCGTCACCGACGTCGATGACGACTTGCTCGGCGCTCGCTCCGCGGGCCGTAACTGCGGTGATCAGGCCGTCCTCGCCGACGACGACATCGGCCGGGCGCTCACCGTCGGGCAGCACGACGCGACGTGCGCGGAACACCGCTGCCGTCATCGCCGCTCCTCGGTCGTCGGAAGGGTGATTCTCGCACCGGTCGAGGTACGCTGCGGACCCAGTCGAACAGGAGTCGGTGTGCCGGTGCCGGTCGCGACGCTCGATTCGTTGCCAGCCGATGACGCGGCGGCGTTGTTGCGGCCGTGCTGCGCCAGCGACCGATGGGTCATCGAGGTGCTCGCCGCCCGGCCCGTCGGGTCGCTGGTCCGGCTGACCGAGGTCTCCCACACCGCGCTCGCCGCGCTCGACTGGCCCGACGTCGAGCAGGCGCTGGCGGCGCACCCCCGCATCGGCGAGCGCCGCGAAGGCGCCGATGCCGAGGCACGGTGGTCGCGCCAGGAACAGTCCGGCGCGCACGCCGGCGCGGACACCGTCAAGGCCGCTTTGGTGCAGGGCAACCTCGACTATGAGCGCCAGTTCGGGCACGTGTTCCTCATCCGCGCGGCCGGTCGCAGCGCCGAAGACATGCTCGCGGCGCTGCGCGAGAGGCTGGTGAACGTGCCCGGCGTCGAGCGGGGGGTCGTGCGCGGCCAGCTCGCCGAAATAGTCCAGCTGCGCCTCGCCACCACCTTCACGTGACAGGCTGCCGGGCATGAGCATTTCGAGCCACGTGCTGGACGCGACCACCGGCCGCCCCGCGTCGGGGATGCGGGTAGAGCTCAGCCGCGCGGCCCCGGACGGGACGTGGGTCGAACTCGGTTCAGCCATGACCGACCGCGACGGCCGGGTCGGTGCATTCGAAGGTGCCGAGGCGGCAGGTGTGTACCGGCTGACCTTCGCCGTCCGCGGTTACTTCGCAGCCACGTTCTACCCGGAGGTGATCGTGACCTTCGTGGTCGCCGACGCGCACGAGCACCTCCACGTACCGCTGCTGCTCAGCCCGTACGCGTACTCCACCTATCGGGGCAGCTGAGCGGCGACACGCGCGCGAAACGCCAGGGCCGCGACAGTGAGGCGGCGTGCGGCCAGAACAGGAGGCGAGTGTGGCGGACGTACCGGCGACGACCGTGATCGCGGGCTGCCACGTCGCCACCTGCGACGCCGACGGCACCGAACATGCCGACGGGTACGTCGTCGTCGAAGGCGCTCGCATCGCCGCGGCCGGCGCGGGCACGGTGCCGGACGTCTACGCGGACGCGGACCGAGTGGACGGCACCGGCTGCCTGCTCACGCCGGGGCTGGTGAACACCCACCATCACCTGTACCAGTGGATCACCCGCGGTTACGCCACCGACCACACGCTGTTCGAGTGGCTCACCACGCTGTATCCCATCTGGGCCCGCCTTACCGATGAGCTGGTACACGCGGCCGCGGCGGCCAACCTCGGCTGGTTGGCGCTGTCCGGGTGCACGACGAGCGCCGACCAGCACTACGTGTTCCCGCGCGGTGCCGGCGACCTGCTCGAGGCCGAGATCGAGGCGGCGCGGCACATCGGGCTGCGATTCCACCCCTCACGTGGCTCGATGAACCTGGGGGTGTCGCAGGGCGGTCTGCCACCGGACTCGGTGGTAGAGGATCACGACGAGATCCTCACCGCCACCGAGGCAGCCATCGACCGCTGGCACGACCCGTCCCCCGACGCGATGCTGCGCATCGCCGTCGCGCCGTGTTCGCCGTTCTCGGTGACTGCCGAGCTCATGCGCGACGCCGCCGCGCTGGCCCGAGCCAAGGGCGTCCGGATGCACACGCACATTGCCGAAACCGCGGACGAGGAGGAGTTCTGCCTTGCGACCGTCGGCTGCACGCCCGCCGAGTACGCGGAGGATCTCGGCTGGCTCGGCCCGGACGTCTGGCTCGCGCACTGCGTGCACCTGTCCGCCGCCGCGATCGGACGGTTCGGTGCGACCGGGACGGGGGTGGCGCACTGCCCGACGTCCAACGCCCGCCTCGGCGCCGGCACCGCGAGCGTGCGGGCGCTCCTGGACGCCGGCGCGCCCGTCGGCCTCGGCGTCGACGGCGCGGCGTCGAACGAGAACGGTCGCCTGATGGACGAGCTCCACTCGGCGCTGCTTGCCGCGCGGGCTCGCGGCGGCCCGCTCGCCCTGACCTCCCGTGAGTCGCTGCAGATGGCAACGATGGGCGGCGCGCGGTGCCTCGGGCGTGCGGACGATATCGGCTCGATCGAGCCCGGCAAGCTCGCCGATCTCGTGCTGTGGCGGGTGGACGGATTGGCCGGTGCGGGCATCGAAGATCCGCTGTGCACGCTGACGTTGGGCGCGCCAGGCGTCGATCGGGTCTGGGTGGGTGGCCGCGAGATCGTGCGTGGCGGCGAGCTGCGGACGGCCGACGCCGAGCAGCTGGCCACTGCGTCGGCGCGCGCGTCCGCGGTGATCGCCGGCCGGACCTAGGACATGGACCTGGACTCGGTCAACGCGATAGCCGACCCGCGCACCACCAGCTGGCAGGACGGCGACGCGTGGCTCGGTGGTGGGAGCTGGTTGTTCTCCGAGCCGCAGCCCGAGGTGCGACGTCTGCTCGATCTGCAGTCCTTCGGCTGGCCGCCGCTGACCGGCACGCCCGACGGTCTCCGGGTGGCGGCCACCTGCACGATCGCGCAGTTGGCTGCGTTCGACGCGCCGCGCGACTGGCTCGCCGCGCCCCTGTTCGCGCAGTGCGCCCACGTGCTGCTCGGTTCGTTCAAGGTGCACACCGTGGCGAGCGTCGGTGGCAACATCTGCCTCTCGCTTCCCGCGGGTCCGATGATCTCGCTCGGCGCGGCGCTGGACGGTCACTGCGAGATCCAGCGCCGCGACGGCGCGATCGACGAGGTGCCGGTGCTCGACCTCGTCATCGGCCCGGGCCGCAACTCGCTGCTGCCAGGTGACTTGCTGCGGGCGCTCATCCTTGGCCACGACGCGCTGCGGCGGCGCACCGCGTTCCGCCAGATCTCGCTCAGCCCCGTGGGGCGCTCGGCTGCGCTCGTCATCGCCCGGGCCGATGCCGACAGCGTCGTCATCACCGTCACCGCCGCCACGCCGCGGCCGGTGCGCGCGGTGCTGTCAGCCGGCGACCCGGTCGAGGTGTTGCTCGAGCAGGTCGACGCGTCGGCCGGCAGCTACCACGACGACGTGCACGGCGACCCGCGGTGGCGTCGCGCGATGACGCATCGGCTCGTCCGCGAGGTCGTCGCCGAGCTGGCGGCGGCATGAGGGTCAACGGCGTGGAGATCGGGGCGCGGCCGGCTCCTGGGCAGTGCCTGCGCACGTTCGTGCGCGAGCAGGGATGGTTCGGCGTCAAGAAGGGGTGTGACGCCGGCGATTGCGGCGCCTGCACGGTGCACGTCGACGGCCACGCCGTCCACAGTTGCATCTACCCGGCAGTGCGCGCGATCGGGCGCGACGTCACGACCATCGAGGCGCTCGCCGGGTCGCCGACGACCGAGGCGTTTCTCGCGGCGCAAGGCTTCCAATGCGGCTTCTGCACTCCCGGGATGATCATGACGACGGCCGCACTGGACGAGCAGCAGCGCGCCGACCTGCCCAGAGCGCTCAAGGGCAATATCTGCCGGTGCACCGGGTACGGAGCGATCGCCGATGCCCTCGCGGGCGTGTGCTCGCTCGACACGGGCACCAGCACCGAGACGGGTGACCAGGTGCGCCGCTCGGCCGCGGCGCCGGCGGCGCTCGGCGTCGTCACCGGCCGCGCCGCCTTCACCCTCGATATCGAGGTGCCGGGGCTGCTGCACATGGCGTTGCTGCGCTCTCCCCACGCCCACGCCCGGGTCCGCGGCATCGACCGCGCGGCGGCGATTCGCGTGCCCGGTGTCGTTGCCGTGTTCACCCATGAGGACGCGCCGGACACCACGTTCTCGACGGCTCGTCACGAAGACCCCGACGACGACCCGTACGACTCCGTCGTGCTCGACGACGTGGTGCGCTTCGCCGGCCAGCGGGTGGCCGCGGTAGTCGCCGACTCTCTTGCCGCCGCACGCGCCGGCTGCGCTGCGCTGGTGGTCGACTACGAGGTCCTGCCCGCGGTCTTCGACCCGGATGACGCGATGGCTCCGGGCGCTCCGCAGCTGCACACCGGCCGTGCTGGCATCGCCGACGCGTCCCGCAATATCGTGGCCGAGGTGCACAGTGCACACGGCGACATCGACGCGGGTTTCGCCGCGGCTGACGAGGTGTACGAGGGAAGCTTCACATCGCAGCGCGTACAGCACGTCGCGCTCGAGACGCACGCGACGGTCGGCTGGATGCACGACGAGCGCCTCGTGCTGCGGACCAGTACGCAGGTACCCTTCCTGACCCGGGACGCGGTCGCGCGGGTCTTCGGCTTGCCACGCGAGCGGGTGCGGGTGGTCGCGGCGCGGGTCGGCGGTGGGTTCGGCGGCAAGCAGGAGATGTTCACCGAGGACGTGGTGGCGCTTGCCGTCCTCGCCCTGGGGCGACCCGTCCAGCTTGAGTTCACCCGTGAGGAGCAGTTCGTCGCCACCTCGACGCGGCACCCGATGCGCATCACCGTCCGGCTGGGCGCGACGCGGGACGGGCGGCTGACGGCGATGCAGCTGCGCAGCCTCTCCGATGCCGGCGCGTACGGCAACCACTCGGTTGGGGTGTTGTTCCACAGCTGCGGCGAGGCCGTCGAGCTCTATCGATGCCCCAACAAGCAGATCGACGGCCGGGTCGTCTACACCAACACTGTTCCGGCAGGCGCGTTCCGCGGGTACGGGCTTTCCCAGTCGGCGTTTGCGGTGGAGTCGGCGATGGACGAGTTGGCTCGCCGCCTCGCAATGGATCCGACGGAACTGCGGCGCCGCAACGTGGTGCATCCCGGTGACGAGCTGCGCCCCGTGTCGGGCGATGCCCACGACGTCGAGATCCGCAGCTACGGTCTGCCGCAATGCCTGGACGCAGTGGCCGACCGGCTTGCCGACGGCGCCGATCTGCCCGCGGACCTCGACCCGGCCGAGTGGCGGACGGGTCGGGGCATGGCGGTGAGCATGCTCAACACGGCGCCGCCCGGCGGGCACTACGCCAACGTCCGGATCGCGCAACGAGCGGACGGCGGGTTCCGGCTGATGGTGGGCAGCGCGGAATTCGGAAACGGCAGCGCGACCGTGCAGCGGCAGCTCGCCGCGGCCACCCTCGGCGTTGCGGTGGAGGACATCGAGCTAGTCGGCTCGGACACCGATCTGGTCGAACACGACACCGGCACCTACGGTTCGACGGGCTCGGTCGTGGCCGGAATGGCCGCACTGCGGGCGGCGGAAAACCTTCGGTCGTTGATGGTTGCCGGCTCGACCGGCGGTGGATTGCTCGAGGCGGACGGGCGCAGCGACGGCCGACCGCGCTCGGTCGCTTTCACTGTGCAGGGCTTTTGCATCGCGGTACGCCCGGCAACCGGAGAGGTGCGAATCTTGCGCAGCGTGCAAGCGGTGGATGCCGGAACGGTGCTCAACCCCATGCAGTGCCGCGGCCAGGTCGAGGGCGGCGTCGCGCAGGCAATCGGTGCTGCCCTGTACGAGCACGTCGACATCGACGGCTCAGGGCGGGTGACCACCCGCGCGTTACGTGAGTACCACGTGCCGGTGTTCGGCGACGTGCCGCGAACGGAGGTCGTCTTCGCCGAGACTGCCGACCCGCTCGGGCCGATGGGCGCAAAGCCGATGAGTGAGGCACCGTTCAACCCGGTGGCTCCCGCGCTGGCGAACGCGGTCCGCGACGCAACCGGCGTACGGGTGACCGAGCTGCCGATGGCCCGTGACCGGCTCTTTTTTACCCTCGGAGGCACGACATGACTCGACTCGGTCCGAACCGCTACGGCAAGGCTGAGGTGCGGGTCGTGCGCGTCACCCGTGGCGCGGGGCCGAGCGGCGCCGACGTCATCTCCGACCGCAACGTCTCGATGAGCCTGTCCGGCGACTTCTCCGCCGTGCACCTGCGCGGCGACAACGCCAACGTGCTGGCGACGGATACCCAGAAGAACATGGTGTACGTCCTGGCCCAGCGACTTGGCGCAGCGCCGCCTGAGGCCTTCGCGCTCGCCCTTGCCGAACACTTCGTCTCCACCCAGCCGGCCATCACCCGCGCACGCGTGGCGGTGGAGGAGTATGCCTGGAACGAGGTTGCGGACACCGGCCACTCGTTCGCCCGGGACGGATCTTCGGTGCGCACCGCCACGGTCGTCCTTGACGAACAGGCAGGTGCCAGCGTCGTGGCCGGCGTGGAGAAGCTGGTGGTTCTCAACACCACCGACTCCGAGTTCTGGGGTTTCGCCAAGGACGAGTACACGACGCTGCCAGAGACCACCGAGCGCATGCTCGCCACCGAGGTGCGGTGCTGGTGGCGGTATCGGGCGCTCGATACCGACTGGGCGGATGCGTACCGGCGGGCACGTTCGGCTCTGCTCGCCGCCTTCGCCGACACGTACAGCTACTCGCTCCAGCAGACTCTGTACGCGATGGGCGAGCGAATCCTTGCCGAGGTCGGCGAAGCGTGCGAGGTCCGGCTCGGGCTGCCGAACAAGCATCACTTCCTCGTCGATCTCGCCCCGTTCGGGATGCCCAACGACAACGAGGTCTACTACGCCGCCGACCGGCCGTACGGTCTGATCGAGGGCACCGTCCTGGCCGACGACGGTCCGCCAGAGGGACTTGCCTGGACGTGATCGGCCGCCAACTGCGAGCCGGTTCGGCCCGGTCGAACATCGGCCAAGCCGGCTACGGAGTTTTGGCACGAGCAAGGATCGCGGTGCTGGCGCGCTCGACCATCCTGACTCCGACG
>JAYTRE010000277.1:0-1967 GCA_043746395.1 Pseudonocardiales bacterium | reverse complement strand
CTTTCGGCCGGTAAGGGCGACAACAACGGCACCGCGGCCGGCCCCGCCGAGAAGGTTCTTGAGTACCGCCCGACCCGCAAGCGCCTGCCGAAATCCCGTCCGTCGCTGACAACCTCTTTCGCCGTCGGTGGTGCGGAGGGGTATATGACCGCGGGCTCCTACCCCGACGACGGGTTGGGCGAGGTGTTCCTCAAGCTCGGCAAGCAGGGCTCGACCCTGGCCGGGGTGATGGACGCCTTCTCCATCGCGATCTCGATCGCGCTGCAGCATGGGGTGCCGCTGGAGACCTACGTGCAGAAGTTCACCAACATGCGCTTCGAACCGGCCGGGCTCACCGACGATCCCGACATCCGGATGGCGCAGTCGGTGCTGGACTACATCTTCCGTCGGCTGGCCCTGGACTACCTGCCCTTCGAAACCCGGTCGGGGTTGGGCATCCACACTGCCGCAGAGCGCACCCGCCAGCTCGACACCGGTACCTACGCGCCCGGCGAGAGCGACAACGAGCTCGACCTGCAGACATTGGCCCAGTCGGCGCCGGTCGTGAAAGCTGCCGCCGCCGCCGAGCTCGACGGGGACGCAGGTGCGCCTGGGCCCGCGCCGGGCGTGCCGCACAGTTCCACAGAGTTGCTCGAAGCCATCACCGGCACCTCCGCCGACGCGCCGCTGTGCATGAACTGCGGCACCAAGATGCGCCCGTCGGGCAGTTGCTTCGTCTGCGAGGGCTGCGGCAGCACCAGCGGCTGCAGCTGAGCTGTTCGTCGGACAGCAAGAGCGGGGTCGGCGCGCCGGGGCGCCGACCCGTGACGGCCGGCTGATCGTCAGCCTGCTGCGCTCATCGTCAGGTGCTGCGCTGATCGTCAGGTGCTGCGCAGCCCGGCCTGCCAACCCTCGTAGTGGATCCGATCGAGGCTCACGACGGCGCCCAACGTTGACCACTCGGCGCGGCCGAGGCGGGACAGGGGCGCGAGCGAGCGCGCGTCGGGCAGCCCATCCTCGGCCAGCACTTCGGTCGCAATCGCGATGTGCAGCACCTCGCCGAAGATCATGACGCAGCGACCGATCTCGTGTTCGCCGGCCGCTCTGCACTCGAAGGCGATCGGCGCGGCCGCGACACGGGCGGGCGCCACCATACGGCTTGGTTCCCGCTTTAGGCCGGCCGCGTCGAACTCGCTCACTGCAGGCGGGAAGTTGGTCGCCGATTCGTTCATGGGATGCAGCAGCGTCTCCGTACCGATGTTGAGCACGAACTCGCCCGTGGCCCGAATGTTGGCCAGGGTGTCCTTGTGCCCGATCGAGACGAAACACAGCGTCGGGGGATCAGTCCCGGCGACGGTGGTGAACGAATGTGGCGCCAGGTTGTCCACGCCATCGGGCGACACGCTCGAGACCCAGGCGATCGGCCGCGGGATGATCGAGGCCGTGAGCAGCGGATAGATCGAACGCGGATCGACCTCGCTGACGGTGATCTCGCGCCGAGCGGGGTTCTCGGGCGAAGAAGTCATGCCTGCAGCTAACCCGGCCGGGTGACGCTCCGCGCACGCGGGTCCGCAGGTGGTGGCACGCTGGCAGTCGTGATCGACATCGTGCTCGTGCACGGCCTGTGGCACGGCGCGTGGGCGTGGGCCGCTGTGCGGCGCCGCCTCGATGAGGCCGGGATGCATTCGGTGGCCGTCGAACTGCCGATGAGTTCGCTGCGGGCTGACGCCGACGTGGTGCGTGCTGCCCTGGACGCCGCCGGGCACCCGGTGCTGCTTGTCGGCCACTCCTACGGTGGCGCCGTGATCACGGCGGCCGGTGACCATTCGTCGGTGTGTCGTCTTGTCTACATAGCGGCATTCCAACTGGAGGTCGGCGAGAGTATCTCGCGGGTGCTTCCCGAGCGCGGCATCGCGCCCACTGCGCTGGGCGATGCGTTGCGCTTCTCCGACGACGGCCGGTTGGTGAGCGTGGACAGCAGCACAGCC
>JAYTRE010000276.1:0-3405 GCA_043746395.1 Pseudonocardiales bacterium | reverse complement strand
TGGTTGGCAAGTACGGCGCGGTTTTCGGCGATCCGTCCGAGCGGCCCGAACGGGCCGGAGTGAAACGCCTGCATGGCGATGCTGTCCACCTTGCGGACTCGGGCAGCTGCGTGCACGACATCGTTGATCACGACCAGTGCACCGCGGTCTCGCGCTTCGGGGCTGGCCGCGACGACGATGGCGGCGAGCAGGTTGGCCGGTCCGTCGGCGCCGAGCTGGCTGGGCGCTCGCATGGCGCCGGTCACGACGAGCGGCTGCGGCCGGTCCCAGAGCAGGTCGAGCAGGTAGGACACCTCTTCCAGCGTGTCGGTTCCTTGCAGCAGGACGATCCCGTCGGCGCCGTCGGCCACCTGTGCCTGTGCCCAAGCCAGCGCGCCGAGCACGTCCTCGAAGCGCAGCGATGCGCCGGGCTTCCTGCTCAACGTGCTGGCGCGGAGATCGGCCACCTCGCGCGCTGCCGGCGCCGAGGCGAGGATGTCGGTTGCATCCAAGGTGGGAACCAGCCCGGCGGAGTCGGTCGTGCCGGCCATGGTGATCGTGCCACCCAACGAGGCGATCGAGACCCGCGGCAGCTGCGGGGCGGCGTCAGTCATTCGTGAGGCCCAATCGGATGGCAGCAGCGGCGGGCCCGCCACTGACGCCGCAGCCTATCCAGCAACTGGGCCGCGATGGGCTCCTCCACGCGATCGGGTGGGGTGCGATCGTCGCCACGGAAATTCCTCCCACCGTCCTCAGCGATCTTGATACCTATCGTTCGTCATGACGACGTAGCTGTATCAAGATCGCTGAGCGGCACGCCGAACACCGTCGCCGTGAAATCTCTTGACGAGTAGACAGAAATTGTACGACGTGCAAGTATAACTTACTATGTTAAAGGAAGCCGTAGGAGTGGACTGGCGTGCCGCGCGCCGTCAGGCCGCGCGGGCCACGATCATGAGCGCGGCGTGGCAGTTGGTGCGTGAGGATGGTCTCGCGGCGCTGTCGCTGCGCGAACTCGCGAGACGGGCTGGAATCACGACTCCTACGGTGTATGCCTACTTCGAGTCAAAGAACGCGATCTTCGACGCGATGTTCGGCGAGGCCGCGGAGAGTTTCGCTGCGACGAAGCAATCGCTGGTCGAGACCGGCGACCCGTACCGGAACCTGATCGCTGACGCGATGGTGTTCGTCGAGTTCTGCACGGCGGATGTGCCTCGCTACCAGTTGTTGTTCCAGCGCGCGATTCCCGGATTCGCCCCGTCGACGGCGTCCTATGCGCCGGCGGTGCGGGCGTTGGAGCTCACCCGTCGACGGATGGCCCGAAACGGGGTGCGCGGCGCGCGGCGCCTGGATCTGTGGACAGCGCTGATGACCGGGCTGGTCGATCAACAGATCTCCAACGACCCGGGCGGCCAGCGGTGGATTCGACTGATCGACGACGCCGTAAGCATGTTCCTCGCCCACTGCACTGCTGAAGGGACGGCTCATGAGCACCACGATTGACGAGATCGGTCCGGGCATCTACCGGCTGTCCACGTTCGTGCCAGAGATCGGGCCGAGCGGATTCACCTTCAATCAGTTCCTGCTCGACGACGACGAGCCGCTGCTATTCCACACCGGGCACCGGGCGATGTTCCCGAGCGTCCGCGCGGCGATCGAGACGGTGCTGCCGGTAGACCGGCTGCGCTGGATCACCTTCGGCCACGTCGAGTCCGACGAGTGCGGCGCCATGAACGAATTCCTTGCAGTCGCCCCGCGAGCGCAGGTCGCGCACGGCGAGGGCGGCTGCCGGGTCTCCCTCGACCAGATGGCCGACCGGCCCCTTCGAGCCCTCGCTGACGGCGAGACGATCGAGCTCGGCAGGATGCGGGTCCGCCATCTCGACACGCCCCACGTCCCGCACGGCTGGGAGGCCAGGGTGCTGTGAGGAAACGACCGGCACGCCCAACTTGCCCCCCGTACCCTCGCGCTGATGCACGGATCGTCATTCAGCGGGGACTGTGCCGCCGCCTTGCATGCGCTCGCCGACGCGTACCGCCACCGCATCACCGCGACTGACCCGCAACCAGCCGTAGCATGAGGAGATCTGATGTCCGCTCCCACGCCGATTCGCCTGCACCATCTCGCGCTCACCGTGACCGACCTGGACGCCAGCGTCCGCTGGTATGAGTCAGTCTTCAACGTCCAATTCGTGATGGACGCCCCACACAACGGCGGCGTGGGCAAGATCCTCGCCGACCCCGGCCGGCACCTGATGTTCGCGTTGCACCGCCACGACACGAACGACGGCCAACTGTTTGCCGAAACCATAACCGGACTCGACCACGCCGGATTCAACCTGCCTGGTCGCGGTGACCTGCAGATGTGGCAGGACCACCTCGAAGTCAACCTCCCCGATCCCTTTTCGGGTCACCGAGACCTGCGAGTCTGGCACGTTCACGGCCCCCCCAAACCAGTCCTGAAATGAGCACGCGAAAACAGAATCCGCGCAGGGGGCCCCTACCGTCGCATCGCCGTTGGTCCCCCGTCGCAGGGTCGGGTGCTCGGATCGCGGCTCTCGACCCCGATGCCACTGACCGGTGGTAGCCTGCCTCTATGAGTGGGACGTACCCTGTCACGATGGGCGACAGAGGTCGGTTGGTTGTTCCAGCGGAACTCCGCGAGCGCCTGCACCTGAATACAGGCGCGCACCTGTTGTTGCTCGACACTCCGTCCGGGGTTGTGCTGCTGACGCGCGAACAGGCGAAGAAGCTCCTGAAGCACCAGCTGTCGGATGTGGACCTGGTCAGTGAGCTGCTCGCGGAACGTCGAGGGCAGGCAGCTACCGAAGACGCGGCGTGAACCTCTTCGACGCTTCGGCTTTGCTGTGCTTTCTGAAGAACGAGACTGGCTCTGACGTCGTCGAGCGGGAACTGCTTTCGGGGGGAGCGTGCAGCGCTGTCAACTGGTCTGAGACGGCGCAGAAGCTACTCGCGCATGGTCGGGACTGGACGTTGGCACGGGGTCTTCTCCGAAGCTATGGCCTGGTCGTCGAACCGGTGTCGGCTGAGGATGCGGAGCTTGCGGCCCACCTGTGGCGTCAAGGTATTGGGTTGTCGCTCGCCGCCCGGATCGCCATAGCGACGGCGCATCGGCTTACAGCTACCGTCTGGACCGCGGACCAGGCATGGGGCACTGACGCCCCGGTGCGCCAGGTCCGTTGAATGGATGGCTTTCGCTCGACATCGATTCTCGTTGTCCACAGGGCGGGGTGTCGTCGTCCACAGATTGATTGAGACGGCGTACCGACCGGCCGTCGCAGTCTTGACTGGTCGTCATGAACCTTCTCAAGCGAATCGCCCAACGGGTAAAGAGAAGCCGGGCTTCGGTCGACGCTGGGATGACCACTGCCGAGTACGCCGTCGGTACGGTCGCAGCGGTCGCTTT
>JAYTRE010000275.1:0-1814 GCA_043746395.1 Pseudonocardiales bacterium | reverse complement strand
CCGGACTTCACGCTGCACGACCAGAACAACGAGCAGATCACGCTGTCGGCACTGCGCGGTCGGCAGTCGATGCTGATTATCTTCTACCCGCTCGCCTTCACCGGCATCTGCAGCGGTGAGCTCCGCGCGGTTCAGGACGACCTCGCCACGTTCCAGAACGACGACGTGCAGGTGGTGACGATCAGCGTCGATTCGGTGTACTCGCACAAGGTCTTCGGCGATCAGGAGGGCTACAAATTCCCTTTGCTGTCAGACTTCTGGCCGCACGGCGGGGTCGCGCGGGCCTACGGCGTCTTCAACGACCGTGTCGGCGTCGCGAACCGCGGGACGTTTCTGGTGGGCTCCGACGGCGTCGTCCGCTTCGCCGAGATGAACAGCATTGGTGACGGGCGCGACCCGCAGGCCTGGCGCAAGGCGATCGCCGAACTCTAGAGGCGATGGGCTCGAAGCAGCGCGTCGATCGCCGCGCGGGGTGCGCCGTCGACGGGACGGAGCACGGCCTCGGCGCGATCGATCACCAGCCCGCTGCCGTCGAGGTCGGCACTGACGTCAGCCGCTGTGTAGAGCACGCCCGGCTCCTGCGGACCCCCAGTGCCCTCGTGCAAATTGCTCGAGTCGTGTGCAATGACGAGCAGCACGCCGCCGGGCGCGAGCGCCCCCGCGGCGTTCACGACTGCACTGCGGCGCTCACCGGCTGATACCTGCAAGTAGCACAGCAGCGCGAGATCGACTGGTTGCGCCGGCCGGTAGTCCAAGGCGCTGGCGCAGACCCAGTCGATGCGGGGTGCAGCGAGGTCCTGGGCTGACTCGAGCGTGCGCCCTTTCTCCAGCGCCACCGCCGAGAAGTCGACAGCCGTCACGCGCCAGCCGCGGCCGGCGAGCCAGAGCGCGTTGCGTCCCTCGCCGCACGCTAAATCGAGCGCCTGGCTCGGCGGGTGCTCGGCGAGTTCGGCCTCGACCCACCGATTTGGCCGCCCGCCCCACACGAGTTCTGCGGAGGCGTAGCGCGCGTCCCAATCCTGAGCGTCCATGGCTACCGGAACGCCCGACCGTAGCGGTCGGCGAGTTTGGCCGCCCGGAGTTCGTCGGCACTGTGCTCGGGGCGCACGCCGTCGGGGGTCGGCGTGGCAGGGCGCGCCTCGTCCAGTTCGTACTCTCGGGCGTGTTTCGCCTCGGCCCGCACCATCGCGAAAGGCGCGGCCAGCGCGAGGGCGGCGAACAGGTACCACTGCACGATGTAGGCGACGTGCTGCGGCTCGACCGCGCCTCCTGCCGGGTTGGACAGGTCCGGACTGGGGATCGGGTAGAGGCTGCCGATGCCGGGCTGGCCGGCCAGCAGCTCGCCGTACCCGTCGAACACTGGCTGCCCGAGCCGGGCGCCCTGCTCGGAAGGGTTGATCGACTCGACCTGACGGCCAGGCAGTTGGGCGGCGGCGTCGTTGCGGGCCTCGGCGGGCCGCACCCGTGCCGAAATCGTCAGC
Source organism: Pseudonocardiales bacterium (assembly GCA_043746395.1). Classification (GTDB taxonomy): domain Bacteria; phylum Actinomycetota; class Actinomycetes; order Mycobacteriales; family Jatrophihabitantaceae; genus JAYTRE01. Next base: position 333 of record JAYTRE010000275.1, on the reverse strand, counting down.
CGGCCGGGCGGGGGGGCCGGGATCGCGGGGGTCGAGCCGTTGCTGCTGGTGCCGGAGATGAAGCCGCGCACGACGAGCAGCGCGCCGGCGCCGGTGTCGAACGGGGTGAGGACGAGGTAGCCGGTGTCACCGTCGACGGTGCGCTGGCGCACCAGCGACTCGTGGGCCGCGTCGTAGCTGCCGGCCGCGGTGACGGTGCGGTACTCGATGGAATTCGCGGCCGGGAGCCGCGTCGAGGTACCGGCGAGGGGCAGGACCGCGGACACCGGCGCGCTCGGTGCGTCGGCGTTGGCGCGCAGCGCGTCGTTGGCGCTGATCTTGCCTTCCAGCCGG
>JAYTRE010000274.1:0-6026 GCA_043746395.1 Pseudonocardiales bacterium | reverse complement strand
CGCGTCAGCCGTGCCGTGGCGGTGCAGGCGACGGTGGGCGCGGACGTCACGATCGGCCCGTACGCCTACCTGCGCCCGGGCACGGTGCTCGCTGACGGCGCCCGCATCGGCACCTACGTCGAGGTCAAGAACAGCGACATCGGCGCGGGCAGCAAGGTGCCGCACCTGTCCTACGTCGGCGACGCGAGCATCGGCGAACACACCAACATCGGCGCCGCCACCGTATTCGTCAACTACGACGGGGTCGTCAAGCGCCGCAGCGTCATCGGCAACCACGTCCGCACCGGCGCCGACAACATGTTCGTCGCACCGGTCGAGGTGGGCGATGGCGCCTACACCGCCGCGGGGTCGGTGATCACCGGGGACGTCCCCGCCGGGGCCCTAGGCGTGGCCCGGGCCAACCAGCACAATGTGGCGGGCTGGGTGGCGCGCCGCCGAGCCGGCACCGAGGCAGACCGAGCAGCCAAGAAGGCCCAGTCCGAGTCGAGCGAGGATACATCGTGAGCACACTGCAGGTAGCCGGACGCAAGAGCCTGATGCTTTTCTCGGGCCGCGCGTTCCCCGAGCTGGCCGATGAGATCGCGTCCCAGATCGGGGTCACCGTCACTCCCACCACGGCGCGCGACTTCGCCAACGGGGAGACCTTCATCAAGCCGAACGAATCGGTGCGCGGCTCGGATGCCTTTGTCATCCAGTCCTACACGACGCCGATCAACCAGTGGGTGATGGAGAGCCTGATCCTCGTCGACGCATTGAAACGAGCGTCGGCGAAGCGGATCACGGTGGTCGCCCCGTTCTACCCCTACGCCCGCCAGGACAAGAAGCACCGCGGCCGCGAACCGATCTCCGCGCGGCTGGTCGCCGACCTGTTCAAGACCGCGGGCGCTGACCGGATCATGACGATCGACCTGCACACCGCGCAGATCCAGGGCTTCTTCGACGGCCCGGTCGACCACCTGTTCGCGCTGCCGCTGCTAGCCGGGCACATCCGGGCGAACTACGCCGACCAGGACCTCGTGGTCGTGTCCCCCGACACGGGGCGGGTGCGCACCGCCGAGCAGTGGGCCGACGAACTCGGCGGGCGCGACATCGCGTTCGTGCACAAGACCCGCGACATCGACGCTGCCAACGAGGTCGTGGCCAACAGGGTCGTCGGTGAGGTCGAGGGCCGCTGTTGCCTGATCATCGACGACATGATCGACACCGGCAGTTCCATCGCCGAGGCCGTCGACCTGCTGTTCGAGAGCGGTGCCACCGATGTCGTCGTCGCGGCAACGCACGGCATCTTCTCCCCGCCGGCCACTGACCGGCTCAAGAACAGCCGGGTCCGCGAGATCGTCGTGACGAACACGCTGCCCATCCGTCCCGAGCAGGAGTTCGACAAGCTCACCGTCTTGTCGATCGCGCCGATGATCGCCCGCGCGATCAAGGAGGTCTTCGAGGACGGTTCGGTGACGAGCCTGTTCCAGGGCCGCAGCTGAGGCGGACGGAGCGCCGCTGTCAGGCGAGAGCGCGCGCCGCGGCGATGCGGGCGAACGCGGTGACGTCGAGGGTTTCGCCTCGCACCGAGGAATCCACCCCTGCCGCGCGCAGCACCGCCTCGGCCTGCACCGTTGACCCGGCCCAGCCCGCGAGCGCCGAACGCAGCATCTTGCGCCGCTGCGCGAACGCCGCATCGATCGCTGCGAACACCTCGGCCCGGACCGCCCCGTCGACGGCCGGAGGAGCGCGGCGCACCAGCCGCACCAGCCCGGAGTCGACGTTGGGCACCGGCCAGAACACCGTCCGCGGCACGGCACCGGCCCTGGTGGCGGCGGCATACCAGGCCGCCTTGACGCTGGGTACCCCGTAGACCTTCGACCCGGGTGTGGCCGCGAGCCGGTCGGCGACCTCGGCCTGCACCAGCACCAGCGCCGTCCGCAGCGACGGGACCGCCTCGAGCAGGTGCAGCACCACCGGCACGGCGACGTTGTAGGGCAGGTTGGCGACCAACGCCGTGGGCGGGCGTCCCGGCAGCGACCCCAGCCGCATCGCGTCGGCGGTGAGGACGGTCAGCTGCGCGTGGGGCAACCGGGTGGCGACGGACTGCGGTAACGCCCGAGCCAGCACCGGATCGATCTCGACGGCCGTCACGGGGTGGCCCGCCTGCAGCAGCCCGAGCGTGAGCGATCCCAGCCCGGGGCCGACCTCCAGCACCAGGTCGTCGGGCCCGAGCAGCGCGGTGCGGACGATGCGCCGGATCGTGTTCGCGTCGTGCAGGAAGTTCTGGCCGAGCGCCTTGGTGGGACGGATCCCGTACTGCTCGGCCAGCGCCCGGATCTCCGCGGGGCCGAGCAGTACGGGTACGTCGGGGTCGGTCAGTACCAGCCGCCGTTGGCCTGCCAGCTCGACCAGGCACCGCACGGGGTGCCGTACCGGCTGCTGATGTAGGCCAGCCCCCACTCGATCTGGGTCCTGGCGCTGGTCTGCCAGTCGGCGCCGTAGGCGGCCATCTTCGAGCCGGGCAGCGCCTGCGGAATGCCGTACGCACCGCTCGGGTTGGCCGCGTCGACCTGCCACCCGCTCTCGTGATCCCACATCTGCACCAGGCAGGAGAACTGATCCGATCCCCAGCCGCGCGCCTGGAGCATCGACTGCGCGATGGCCTGCGCTGAACCCGGGGAGACCGGGGTCCACCCAGCCGAGGGGGTGCTCGGCGAGGATGCGGACCCGGTCCCCACGGTCTCGACCTGGGTAGTCGGCGGACTCACCATCGCGCTGCGCAGGCGCGTCTCGCCGATCAGCTTCCCGTCCAGGTAGATCAGGGCATAGGTCACCTGCGCGACCCCGTCCGAGCCGGGGGTGATGATCTGGGTCTGCCCCGACGCCAGGCTGGGATCGGCTTTCGTGTCGGTCGCGAACGGGACCGGCACGGTCCTCGTGATCATCGCCTTGGTCATCCGCGCGATAACGATCCTCGTGCCGGCATTGATCGCTGCCGTCATCGGTAGCGACAGCCGGTCTCCCGGATCGACGGTGAAGCCGATCTGATCGAGCAGCTGGCCCACCGTCGCCGCAGTCGTCATCAGCTGTTGGTTCTGCCCGTCATGGACGAGCGTGACGAGTTTCGGGGTGCGCACCGTGATGTCGGTCGGGCTCAGCGGCAGCCGCCAGGACCGCGACACGGAGATGAAGTCGCTCGTGGAGTAGCCGAGCTGAGCAAGCGCATCAGCGACGGTCGGCGCGGTGGTCCACACGTCTTTGGCGCTGCCGTTGACGTCAAGGCGCAGCAGGCGGCCGTGCTTGTAGACGATGGTGGCGCCGTTGGTCACCGTGGCGGTAGGACTGGGTGCCACGAGGTCGTGCGCGGCCAGGTGGTAGCCGGCGGCGGTGAGCACCTCGTCGACACGGCTGGCGGTGGTGTGCACGATCGTGCTCTGGCCGTCCACCACGAGGCGCACCGTCTTGTCGACGTTGCTCCAGGCGACGCTTCCCCCAACCAGGCCAGCCAGGACGGCCCCATAGAGGCCGTACTTCACGCTTCGCAGCAAGAATCTGCTCCCTTGGTCGCCCCCACCGGCCCAGCACGAACAGTCACGGAACTATAACGGACAGGTAGCCGAACGGTGAAGACGGGTAGGACTACCTGTCCGTTGTCGAGCCGCCGACTTCTCAGCGGATCCCGCGCTGGCTGATCAGAGATTCGCGCCGCAGACCGGCCACGGGCTCGACCCGCGGGCGTTGTACAGCCGGGTGGCCACCGCGATCTGCTCGCTGCGGGTGGCCAGATTGGCCGTCTGGGCGTAGGCGCCGCCGCCGTAGGACAGCCAGGTGCCGTAGTCGAACTGCAGGCCGCCGTAGAACCCGTTGCCGGTGTTGATCGCCCAGTTGCCACCGGACTCGCACGCGGCGACAGCGTCCCAGTTGAGGCCGCTGGACGAGCTGGCCGCCGGCTGCGGGGCCGGCTGCGGGGGCGGGGGCGGGGGCGACTTCGTCCCGACCTTCTCCACCTGTGTCTGCGACTGGGTGAGCACCTGCCGCGACACTTGCGTGCGGCGAGACAGCTTGCCGTCGATGAAGACATCGCTATAGATGATCTTGGCAGTCCCGGCCACCCCGGAGGTGATCACCGTGGTGTTGCCCTGATACAGCGAGGCGTCCTGGATCTGGTCGGTCTGGTACCCGATGGACTCGAGCACCGTCTCGCGTTTGATGTCGACCCGCTGCACGACGATCTTGAGTCTGTTCTTGATCAACCTGTCAGTGGGCGGCGTGATCCGGTCATTGGCATCGAGGCGCACCCCCAGGTCGTTGAGGACCTGAGCCACCGTCGAGTCGGTGGTCGTGACCGTCCTGGCCTTGCCGCCCTGCACCAGGGTGACCTGTTTCGGGGCCCGCAGGTCCAGATTGGTCGCGCCCAGCGGCAGGCGTTGTGACCGTGACACAGACACGAAGTCGGCGCTCGGATAGCCCAACTCGGCCAGGGCCTCGGCCACCGTCGGAGCAGTCGTCCACACCTGCCGGACGGTGCCATCGACGTCCAGGCGCAGCAGGCGGCCGCGCTTGTAGACGATCTCGCCTCCACTGTTGATCTTGGCGCTGACCGAGGGGGCCACCAGGTCGTGCGAGCCGACGTGGTAGCCGGCCGAAGAAAGAGCACCGTCGACGGTGCTCGCGGTTGTCTGGATCTTTTGGATTTGACCGTCGACCACCAGGGTGACGGATTTGGCGTTGGCGGCGGTGGCAAAGGCGGCTGTTGCACCCACGACACCTGCCAGCACAGCACCGTAGAGGCCGTACTTGACGCTGCGACGCACTATGGAAACTCCCCTCGTCAGTCGCACGCTTCGCGCACTCATTGGTCACAGGACCGTAACGGGGGGGCACAGCCGATTCCAAACCCGCCGTGCTCCAAACCGCCCCAATCCGGGCCTGGACCGGCCACAGCCGGGTCGGGCGCCCGACGGGTGCCGGGGGAACCGGGGGCGAGTCCCGCCCGACCGCGAGGTCGCGATGAGGGCCCGGTAAAGCGGGGGCTGCGTCCCAAAACGGCGCAAGTCGGCCGGCGCAGGTCAACGGCAGGGTTCGAGGCAGCGACGGCGCCCGATGGCAGGAAGCTGCCTAATCTTTTGTGAACGCCGCCACGTCGCGGACATACCCGGACAAACGCCCCGGTAGTTATAGCTGGGGGATGCCGAAAACGCGCTCGGCGTTGGCGCTCACCGCCGCCGCCAGGGCGTCCACCTCGAGCCCGACGGCAGCCGCCAGAGCCCGCAGCGTCAACGGCAACAGGTGCGGGGCATTGGGCCGCCCGCGATGCGGGTGCGGGGTCAGGAAGGGCGCATCGGTCTCGACGAGTAGCAGCGGTACCGGGATCTGCGCCGCCGCGGCGCGCATCATGGGGGCGTTGCGAAACGTGATCACGCCGGGAATCGACATCACGTACCCGGCTGCGGCGCACTCCTGCGCCATCTCGGCGTCGCCGGAGAAGGCGTGGAAGACGACCTGCTCCGGAGCCCCCTGCTCGCGCAGGATGCGCAGCACGTCGGCATGGGCGTCTCGGTCATGGATCATCAGTGGTCGACCGAGGCACTTGGCCAGCGCGATGTGCCGGCGGAAGTGCTCCTGCTGAACGGCTGGCTCGGTGCGGTCCCAGTAGTAGTCCAGCCCGGTCTCGCCGACGGCCACGACCCGAGGATTGCGTGCGAGCCGCTCGAGCTCCGCGTAGTCAGCGTCACCGAGCCCGTCGACCTCGGTGGGGTGTACCGCGACCGCCGCGTAGACGCCCGGGTGACCCGCCGCCGCCTGCACGCACCAGCGCGAGGAGGCCACCGTGTCGCCCACCGTCACCGCGGCGTGCACGCCGACCGATGCCGCGAGCCGCATCACCTCGGCGACGAACGCGGAATCGGCCGGCACTCCGGCGCGCTGGGCCATGGCGTCGAGATGGGTGTGCGCATCGGGCACCGCGACCGGCAGCGGCTCGATCTCGCCCGCAGCCGTGCGCCAGCTCGTCGCCGCGGCATCCGCTGCCTGGGGGGTGCTCA
>JAYTRE010000273.1:0-8704 GCA_043746395.1 Pseudonocardiales bacterium | reverse complement strand
CCGGCTCGCAAGGTGGCAGCCAAGAAGGCACCTGCCCGGCGCACCACGCGCTGAGCACCGCGCTCGCCATTGCGCGAGCGTAGGCACGGCTTGCCCAGGTCGCCGGTGCATCTGTCGAGTGTGCGGCTGCGCGCCGCAGGCGAGAGGTGCCCGGCGATCTGTGCATCCGGCGAGCGGCTGCACTGGCCGCGACTGCGGGTCGGAGCCGGTGGACCGTGTCGAGGAACCGGGTCGCTGCCTCAGCACGCGCGATAATCGCGTCAGTGGTACTGGTGCTCCGCGGCCGGGTAAGCGCCCGAGCGCACCTCGTCGCCGAAGCGCGTCGCGGCATCGCGCAGCACCGCGCCGACATCAGCGAACTGCTTGACGAACTTCGCCGGCCGCCCGCCGCTGAGCCCGGCCATGTCCTGCCACACCAGCACCTGCGCGTCACACGACGGCCCGGCACCGATGCCGATCGTCGGGATGTGCAGCGCCCGGGTGACCTCGGCGGCAATCTCGGACGGCACCACCTCCAGCACCACCGCGAACGCGCCCGCGTGCTGCAGCGCCTTGGCGTCCTGCATGAGCCGATGGGCCGCCTCGTCGCCGCGGCCCTGCACCCGGTAGCCACCGAAGGCGTTCACCGACTGCGGGGTCAGGCCGAGGTGCGCCATGACCGGGATGCCGGCAGAGACGAGCAACTCGACCTGACGTGCGACCCGCTGGCCGCCCTCGAGCTTCACGGCCTGCGCGCCGCCCTCCTTCATGAAGCGCGACGCAGTCTCTAACGCTTGCTGCGGGGATGCCTGGTAGGTACCGAACGGGAGGTCGCCGACAACCAGGGCTCGTTTGGTGCCGCGCACGACACCGCGCACCAGCGGGAGCAGCTCGTCCACTGTCACCGGCACGGTCGTGTCGTAGCCGTAGACGACGTTGGCCGCGGAGTCGCCGACGAGCAGTACCGGTACGCCGGCCTCGTCGAAGACCCGCGCGGTCGAGTAGTCGTAGGCGGTGAGCATCGGCCAGCGTTCGCCGGCATCCTTCGCCGCCTGCAGGTCGCGGATCGTGATCCGCCGAGTGCAGACGCCGCCATACAGGCTGGTGTCGCTCATGAGTGGCCTCACTTCTCTCCTCGGGGCCGGCTCGCCGGTCCCCGGGCACGTAACGTGGACGACAACATGGTGCGCCTATTCGGCGCCGATGTCTCTACCTGCCCACTGAGATCGCGATCACCCGTCCTCGCGCCACCGGTTGGTGATCGGTAGCCGGCGGTCCTTGCCGAAGGCCTTGAAAGTGATCTTCGGGCCGGGCGGGTACTGGCGCCGCTTCCATTCGGCGCCGTCGACCAGGTGGGCGACCCGGGTCACCAGCTCGGCTTCGAAGCCCTCGGCGATGAGCTGCGCGACGCCCAGGTCGCCGTCGACATAGCGCTCCAGGATCGCGTCGAGCAGCTCGTAGTCGGGTAGCGAGTCGGTGTCGAGCTGCCCCGGCCGCAGCTCCGCCGACGGCGGCTTGGTGATCGAGTTCGGCGGGATCGGCTCGCGCCCGCCGAACTCGCGCGCGGTCGCGTTGCGCCAGCAGGCCAGCGCCCACACCAGCGTCTTGGGGACGTCCTTGATCGGAGCGAAGCCGCCCACCGCATCTCCGTAGATCGTCGAATAGCCCACCGCGAGCTCGCTCTTGTTCCCGGTGGCTAGCACGAGGTGTCCCTCGGCGTTTGACAGCGCCATCAGGATGGTGCCCCGAACCCGGGCCTGGACGTTCTCCTCGGCGAGTCCGGTGAGCGCGAGCGGCTCCACGAATGCGTCCACCATCGCCGAGATCGGGACGACCCGATAGTGCGCGCCGAGACGCTCGGCCAGATCGGCGGCGTCAGCGCGCGAGTGCTGCGAGGAGTAGGCACTGGGCAGCGACACCCCGTAGACGTTGTCGGCACCGATCGCGTCGGCGGCCAGTGCCGCGACCATCGCCGAGTCGATGCCGCCGGACAGGCCGAGGACGACCGACCGGAAGCCGTTCTTGCGCACGTAGTCCCGCAGCCCAGTGACCAGTGCCCCCCACACCTCGGCCTCGTCGCCGAGCCGGTCGGCGTGCACGACCGGAACCGCGCCGGCTGAGCCGCGCGGGGGCGCCGCCGAGGTCGTGACGACCCGTTCGATGCGCATCTGGCCGTCAGCGATGACGGCGTGGACCGGGGATGCTTCCGGCAGCGACAGGTCGAGGTAGTACAGGTCCTCGACGTACTGCGGCGCGCGCAGCAGCACCGTGCCGTCGGCGGCGACGACCATCGAGTCGCCGTCGAAGACCAGCTCGTCCTGGCCACCCACCGCGTTGACGTAGACGACCGGTGCCCCGGCCTCGGCCGCGCGCCGCTGCAGTAGCGGCAACCGCACATCATCCTTGTTGCGCTCATAGGGCGAGCCGTTGATGTTGACGACCACTGCCGCGCCGGCTTGACGCGCCACGGCGAAGGGGCCGCCGTCCTGCCAGACGTCCTCGCAGATCGTGATCGCCACGTCCACGCCATGCACCCGGACCACGACGAACGTGTCGCCGGACACGAAGTAGCGCCGCTCGTCGAACACGCCGTAGTTGGGGAGGTGGTGCTTGTAGTAGCGCGCCACGACCTGCCCACCCATGAGCAGGGCGGCGGCGTCGCGCGCGCCGGCGTCCTCGTCGAGGTAACCGACGATCACCGCCAGCGAACCGAGACCGGCCCGGGCGAGATCGAGCGCCAACGCGTCCAGGTTCGCCCGGCACGCGGCGCGAAACGACGGTCGCAGCACCAGATCCTCCGGGGGGTACCCGGACAGCGTCATCTCGGGGAAGGCAACCAGGTGCGCCCCCGCGGCCGCGGCCTGCCCGGTGCGCGCCAGCACCATAGCCGCGTTCGCGGCGAGATCGCCGACGGTGAGATCGACCTGGGCGAGGGCGAACCTGAGCTGCACGGGCACCCGGCCAGTCTCCCGCACGCCCAACTACTTGCCAGTAACCGGAGTGGCGCTGGTTCGTTGTCTCCGGTAGCCACCTACCGAGGGGACCCCATGCCCAGCTCACCTGCGCCCCGACTGCGCCTCGTCGCGCTCGCCGCCTCGCTCGCTCTCGCTTCGCTCACCGCGCCCGCGGTGCTCACCGATCCGGCCGCGGGCGCTGCCCCGGCGTACAGCGAGCAGACGCTGCACTTCGCCGTCAAGGTCGGTCCCGGGCTCAGCCAGGCCTGCGACATCGTGGGGCTGCTGTTCACCCCGACGACCGCGAGCCCCACCCACCGCGTCCCCGCCCTGCTCACCACCAACGGCTTCGGTGGCTCCGACGTCGACGGCGTGCCGTTCGCGCAGGCCGAGGCGACGCGCGGGTACGAGGTGCTGTCCTACTCGGGGCTGGGCTTCGGCGGCTCCGGCTGCAAGATCACTCTCGACGATCCGGCCTACGACGGCCAGGCGGCCAGCCAGCTCGTCAGCTACCTGGGTGGCGCGCCGGGTATCGCGTTCACCGACGCCGCGCACACCATGGGGGCGCCCACCCTGCAGGTCGTCATCCACGATCGCGTCGATCACGTCGGCGTCGCCCACCGCTACGACCCCCGCGTCGGGATGTGGGGTGGTAGCTACGGCGGCGAGGTGCAGTTCGCGGCAGCCTCGGTGGACCCGCGCATCGACGTGCTGAATCCCCAGATCACCTGGAACGACCTGTCCTACTCCCTCGCCCCCAACAACGCCGGCCAGACCCACGGCGTCACCGGCCCCACGCCGGGGGGGACCAAGACGGACTGGGTGGCCGGGTTCTCCACCGAGGGCCTGTTGGACGGCCTGCAGTACGCGCCCAACGACCCGGCTCGGCTGATCGGCTGCCCGAACTTCGCCGACTTCGTCTGCCCGGCCCTGGTGAGCGGTGCCAGCACCGGGTTCCTGCAGCCCGATGCGATCGCCAGCCTGCGCCACGCGTCGGTGTCGACCTACCTGAGCCGGATCCACATCCCGGTGCTGCTGGACCAGGGCCAGGACGACACCCTGTTCAACCTCAACGAGGCGGTGGCGACCTACGCGGCACTTCGGGCCCAGCACACCCCGGTCGACATGCTGTGGCGCGAGCAGGGCCACTCCGGTGGTACCCCCACCGCCGCCGGCCTCGCCTACGAGAACGCCCGCATCCAGGCGTGGTTCGACCACTACCTCAAGAACAGCCCGGTCAAGACCGGCTCGGGCTTCGCCTACTACCAGGACTGGACCGGCACCTGGGCACAGGCCAAGGCCTATCCGGTGGGTGCCCCGCAGCGGTACTACCTGAGCGGGGCTGGTCAACTGACCGCCTCGCGGGAAGCCGTGACCGCCGGAACGGCGCAGTTCGTCACGCCACCGGCCGGCGCGCCCACCAGCCTCGGCTCACCCGACGCGTTCGGCTCGCTCACGCCGACCCCGCTCGATTACCCCGACGTCGTGGTGCCCGGTACCTACGCCTCCTGGCAGACCCCGGCTCTGGCCAGACCGGTAACGGTGGTCGGGTCGCCAACCCTGGACGTCCGCCTGGCGGCCCCGGCGGCGGCACTGACCTCCGCGGCTGGCCCGGCCGGTGAGCTGGTGCTGTTCGCCAAGATCTATGACGTCTCGCCCACCGGGGCGGCCAGCCTGATCCACGGCCTCGTCGCGCCCGTGCGCATCGCCGACCCGAACCAGCCGCTACACATCGTCCTGCCGGGCATCGCCCACCGCTTCGCCGCCGGTCACCACATCGAGGTGATGCTCGCCGGCGGTGACCTCAACTACCGCGGCGGGCTCGTCGCGACCCTAGTGACCGTGACCACCGGCTCGCCCGCGCAGCTGCTCACGCTCCCCGTCGTCTCGTGAGCCCAGTCGTTTCCTGAATGCCGGAACGGCCCGGCTGGCCGGCAATCCGGCGGGGATGGGGCACACTGGAGCCCCCCGTCGAAGTCGAACTCGTGGCAATGCAACCGTGGTGCCGGCCTGCTGGTCTGAGCACCGTAAGCCGATTGTGATGCATTGTTGGCGGTTTGTCCCCCACGGTGGGCGAGAATGGTGCTGGCCAGGCTATGCCTGCTGCAGGGGAGATTGCCCTGGGAGGGTTCATTGGTATCCGGAGATGGCAGGACGGTCCGGGCGTGGCGCAGGCCGCGCCCTGTCCCGGTGATGGTGGCGGCGGCCGGACTGGTCGCGCTCGGTGCGGTGACCGCATGCTCGGCCGGTGGCAGCAGCCGGCAGGCGCAGTCGCCGGTGGCGGACTCGCGCGCACCGTCTTTCGAGACCGTCCGGACGCCGACCTCGACCGTCCCGGCCCCGGCCGCGGTCATCACCACGAGCCCGGCCCGGCGTTCCTCGATCAACCCAGTCACGCCGATCTCGGTCGCCGTCGCCGGCGGCGAGCTCAGCACGGTGCAGCTCGTCAACGCCATCGGCCTGCATGTCACGGGCCGGCTCGCGGCAGACCGCGCGTCGTGGCGGGCGACCGAGGTGCTCGGTTACGGCAAGACCTACACGCTGTCGGCAACGGCGGTGAACCCCGACGGCAAGCCCACCACGACCACCGAGACGCTCAGCACCCTGAGCCCGAACAACCTGACCATGCCGACTCTGCAGCGAGCCGGCGGCTATGCGCTGACCAACGGGGCGACTTACGGCGTAGGCATCGTGCCGGTCGTGCACTTCGACGAGCCGATCACCAACCGGGCGGCGGCGGAGCGGGCGTTGCTCGTGACGACGAGCCCCCACGTCAACGGCGGGTGGTACTGGGAGGACAACCAGAACGTCCACTGGCGGCCGCAGTCCTACTACCAGCCCGGCACCAAGGTGACCATCGATGCGCAGGTGTACGGCGTGCAGGTCGGCCCCGGCCTGTACGGCGCGTCCGATGTCAGCGCCTCGTTCACCATCGGCGCCAAGCACATCACGATCGCCGAGGACAACGCGCCCCAGGTCGACAAGGTAAGGGTCTACTTCAACAATAAGCTGGTGCGGACCATGAACACCTCCATGGGCACGCACTCGGGTGAGACGGTCAACGGCAACTACATCTCCTTCTACACGATGCAGGGCGTCTACACGGTGCTCGAGCACGACAACCCAGCGATCATGTCCTCGGCAAGTTACGGACTACCCGCCTATGCGCCCGGTGGCTACGCGCCCGAGCCGATCTACTACTCGACCAAGATCAGCACCGACGGCATTTACCTGCACGAGCTGACCAACACCATCTGGGCGCAGGACAGCGGTGTCGACGTCTCGCACGGCTGCCTGAACCTGAACACCGCGAACGCAGTGTGGTACTACAACAACTCGCAGATCGGTGACGTCGTGCAGATCGAGCACACCGGCGGCCCGACCATCGCGGTCTGGCAGGGTGGCGACTGGAGCGTGCCGTGGGCGGCGTGGCTCAAGGGAAGCGCCCTGCACTGAATGCGCCGCGCCGCCAGCAGGTGCGTCCTCGCGTCCACCCGCGCTGGCCCACCCCGCGTAACCTCGCGGTAACCGGCCGGCACCAGACTGGAGAGCTGTGGACCGCCAACAGGAATTCGTGCTGCGCACCCTCGAGGAACGCCAGATCCGCTTCGTGCGCCTCTGGTTCACTGACGTCCTGGGCACGCTGAAATCGGTGGCCGTCGCGCCGGCCGAACTCGACAGTGCCTTCGAGGAGGGCATCGGCTTCGACGGTTCGGCGATCGAAGGCTTCGCCCGCGCCAGCGAGAGCGACATGCTGGCCCGTCCCGACCCGGCAACCTTCCAGATCCTGCCCGAGGTCGACGGCTCGCCGGCCGATTCGGCCCGGATGTTCTGCGATATCCAGATGCCCGACGGGGCGCCGTCCTGGGCCGACCCGCGTTACGTCCTGCGGCGCACCCTGTCCAAGGCCGCCGAACGGGGATTCACCTTCTACACCCACCCCGAGATTGAGTTCTTCTTGCTCAAGAACCGCCCCACCGACGGCAGCGAGCCGGAGCCGATCGACGACGGCGGCTACTTCGACATGACCAGCCACGACAGCGCGCACGACTTCCGGCGAGCCGCCGTCGGAGCCCTCGAGGGGCTCGGCATCTCGGTCGAGTTCAGCCACCACGAGGTGGCGCCTGGCCAGCAGGAGATCGACCTGCGTTACGCCGACGCGCTGTCGATGGCCGACAACATCATGACGTTCCGGCACGTCATCAAGGAGGTGGCCATCGCGCACGGCGCGCACGCCACCTTCATGCCCAAACCGTTCCGACATCGCCCGGGCAGCGGCATGCACACCCACCTGTCGCTGTTCGAAGGCGACCACAACGCCTTCCACGACCCGTCCGACGACCTGAACCTGTCGAAGACGGCCCGCGCGTTCATCGCCGGCCTGCTCACTCACGCCCGCGAGATCACCGCCGTGACCAACCAGTGGGTCAACTCCTACAAGCGGCTGTTCGGGTACTCCGCGCGGGGTGAACTCGTCGAGGCGCCGACGTTCGTGTGCTGGGGACATGCCAACCGTTCGGCGCTGGTGCGAGTGCCGATGTACAAGCCCGGCAAGGCCAATTCGACGCGCGTCGAGATGCGCAGCCTCGACTCAGCCTGCAATCCGTACCTGGCGTTCTCGGTACTTCTCGCGGCGGGGATGAAGGGCATCGATGAGGGCTACGAACTGCCGCCCGGCGCGGAGGACGACGTCTGGGCACTGTCGGACCACGAGCGGCGCGCGCTGGGTTACGACGAGCTGCCGCACAGCCTCGACGACGCGCTGCGCGTCATGGAATCCTCCGAGCTCGTTGCCGAAACCCTCGGTGAACACGTCTTCGACTTCTTCCTGCGCAACAAGCGGGCGGAGTGGATCGAGTACCGCGCCGAGGTGAGCCCGTTCGAGCTGCGCCGCTACCTGCCCTCGCTCTGAGGCCGGCAGTCAGGTCCGTCACCTACCATCCACCCCATGAGCGCGCCGCGGCTGCTGGTGATCCAGCACGACCGCTCCGACCCGGTCGCCAGACTGGGTCAGTGGCTGGTCGGGGCCGGACTCCGGCTCGACGTCCGCGACGCCGGCAGCGGCGACCCGATACCCCGCGACCTCACCGGCTGCGACGGCCTGCTCGTCTTGGGCGGCGGGATGGGCGCCGGCGACGACGCCATCGCGCCCTGGCTGCCTGAGGTGCGCGCCCTGCTGCACGCTGCCGTCGCTGCCGAGGTGCCGACGTTGGGGGTGTGCCTGGGCGCTCAGCTGCTCGCGGTGGCCAACGGCGGCCGTGTCGAGCGCAACCCCGGCGGCCCGGAGTTCGGCGCCCAGCTCATCGCCAAGCGCGCCAACACCGCAGGCGACGTGCTATTCGGTCCGCTGCCGATTACGCCGGACGTCATCCAATGGCACTTCGACGCGATCACCGTGCTGCCACCTGGCGCGGTAGCCCTCGCCGCCTCGCCGGTGTGCGAGCACCAGGCCTTCCGGCTGGGACGCCTGGCGTGGGGACTGCAATTCCACATCGAGACCACGCCGGAGATCGTTCGCGCATGGGCCGCCGAGGACGCGCCGGCACTGGCGGGCTACGACGTGAAAGCCGTCCTGGAGCGTTCGGATGCCGCGCACGCCGACGTCGCGGAAGTGTGGCAGCCGTTCGCCGAGGCGTTCGCCGCGGTCGTTCGTGACCCGGGCTCCGTGCGAGTGCCGCGCGGCGTCGCGGTGGCCACGGCCGAGCCGATCACCGATCCCGCCGCGATCCGGGCGGCCCTGGCCGCCGAGCTGACCGCCTCGCGCGGGGCGG
>JAYTRE010000272.1:0-8460 GCA_043746395.1 Pseudonocardiales bacterium | reverse complement strand
GGCGCCAACTCAGCTCGGTCGTGTCACAGGTGAACACCACCACGCGGCGAGCAACGCGCTGCATCTCGCGCAGGCCGGCGACGGGGTCCGGCCAGTGGTGAACGGTGGCGAAGGCCATCGCGGCGTCGAAGGACTGGTCTTTGAACGGCAGGTGCTCCGCACTGGCAGCCACGCACCGCGCTGTGCCTGCAGCACGCTGCGCGCGCATGATCGCCGACGGCTCCGCCGCGGTGACCTCGCAGTCACCTGGCTCGTAGGAGCCGGTCCCGGCTCCAACATTCAGCACGGTCCGGGCAGCGCCGAGGGCAGCCCAGACCTGCGCGGCGATCCGCGGCTCCGTGCGCCGCGTCACGCCGTAGGTAACGCCGATGCTGTCGTACAGCTGCGCGTTGGACACTGGCGCTGCCTCCTGCTCGAAGACGGAGTTTGTGCGACGCCATTTCACCATCGTCGGCTCCGCCGTGGTCGCACCGGCGTGGCACGCTGGTGGCATGAGTCGCACCCGGCTGTGTACGACGGTGGACGCCACGCTTCTCGAGCAGGCGCGAAGCGTGCGGTCCGACGTCTCGGACTCGGTCCTGATGGATGAGGCACTCAGCGCCTTGCTGGCGCGCTACCGGACAACCGAGGTGGACGCAAGCTACGCCGTTTATCACGATCATCCGCTGGACGAGCCGGATGAATGGGGTGACCTGGCATCGTTTCGGCGGGCCGCGGCCGCCTCGTGACGACGCTGTCGATGCTGGCGGACTCTGGTAGCGCAATCTGGACTCGTTCGAGAATGTGTCGCTGGCAGAGCGGCTGGGCCCCGTTGACTGACGCGCGAATGCGTCAGGCTGATCAACGCTCGTCGGGTCACCCCTTCGCGGCGTTCGCCGTGCAACGCGCAGGCGGCCCGCACCCGTCCTAAGTTGTGTCGATGCGCGAACGCGACGAGCAGTTCCGCGAGTTCGTCGCGGAGCATGCTGCCGGCCTGCTCCGGCTGGCGCACCTGCTCGCGGGCGAGCGCGCGGCCGCCGAAGATCTGTTGCAGATCGCGCTGATGCGTACCTACCGCCGGTGGGGACGCATTCACACCGATCCCGACGGCTACACCCGGCGGGTTCTCGTGACGACCGCAGCGGACGAGGGTCGCCGCGCCCACCGCCGCCGCGAGCGGGTGGGCGGAGAGCCTCCGGACGCGCCCGACCCGCACGATGCAATCGACCAGAGCGACGACCGCGACCGGCTGCGCGCGGCCTTGCGCGGGCTCCCACCCGGGCAGCGGGCAGCGGTCGTGCTGCGGCACTGGCTCGACCTCGACGCGGCCGCTGCCGCCGAGTTGCTCGGCTGCTCCGAGCAGAACGTGCGCAGCCAGGCCTCCCGGGGCCTGGCCAAGCTGCGCACCGCCTACGAACTCCCGGCGAAGCAAGGAAGAGGTAGCGATCATGAATGACCGACAGGCCCTGGAGGTCCTTGCCCGAGATGCCCCCCTCCCGGACGCGGATCTAGCCGACCGCGTCATCGCAGCGGCTGCGGCGTCCCGCGGACGGCGCTGGGCCGTGGCCGTGAGCTGCGCAGCCGTCCTGCTCGTTGTCGCGGTACCAATCGCGCTGTCCAGTCCGGGTGCTCGTACGGGAGCAACGAGCACCGGAGGTGCCCGGACCGTGCCGGTGTCGACAAGGGCGGTGACGCCCGCCTCCACGTCGGGCACGCAGAGCCCGAGTTTCCCGATCTCCGTCCAGGCCGCCTTGTACGTGGCTGCGCTCTCGGTCGAGGCCGGACGAACCCCATCCGGGCGGCCCGTCGCGTCGCTCGCAGTGCTCGATCACACCTGCCGCTATGTCGCGACCGGCACCGGCCCGTGCGATCCCCAGCCGATCCCGGCGGCGGTCCAGCGCGAGGTCCTCGCCGCGGCCTCGGCGCTGCTGCCGGTGCGCTTCGTGGCCGACAAGGCTCGCGCCGGCACGTCGCCGGTCGCCGGGCGCGACGTCATCGTGGTGACCTTCGGGCCCAGCACAATCACCGGCGAGACAGCGCAGCTGCCCGTCCAGATCTACTGCGGTTTCAACTGCATCCAGGGCGGCACGCTGGTCCTCACCGCCGACCACGGCCGCTGGAAGGTGACCGGCAACACCGGCGCGGCATATCTGAGCTGATCTGCGCTGCCGGCGAGAAGGAGCTGCCGGCGAGAAGGAGCTGCCGCGCTACGTGCAGCGCGTCCCGCGCCAGGATCGCCCGCGGCTATAGGCCGAGGAGTAGCCGCAGTGCTTGCTCGGCGCGGCTGAGGCGATCGGCGGGGACCACTCCGAGCCGGCGAATCAGGCGCTGCGTGGAGACGGACTTGAGGTCCTCTGTCTTGGCGTAGCTGGTCTGGTCCAGGCCCGACTCACCCGCTTCGATCTCGATATGGGAGGGCAATTCGCGCCGAGTGCTGGTGACGGGGAGGACAACCGCCAGTTCAGCTCGGCTTCGATTGAACCGGTCCACGGAGATCACCACCGCGGGGCGCCGATAACCCTGCTCGTGTCCGATCGGTTCACCGAAGTCAACCAGCCACACTTCTCCACGACGTGCCACTGATCAGGGCTCACCGAGGTGGTCGGTCAGCGTGGGCCCTTCGCCGGATCGCTCAGCCTCGATCTCGGCCCACTGCTCGGGGTCGGCGCCGAGTCGCCGATATCCCGCGTCGAACGCCGTCCAAAACATCTCGGCCTCGTAGGCGGTGACCGCATCCTCCACGATCGTCTGGATGCGCCGACCCGTCGCATCGGCGAGCGTCACGAGGCGCTCGTGCGTTTCGCTGCTGACGCGAACTGTTGTACTGATGCTCATGCATTGAGTCTACTCTCCTGTAGACATATTTGTGTCTACAAATACTTGTGCCGATCGCGTCTCAGTGTCGCTTGCTACGCCGTGTTGCTTGCATGTGTTACACTGCCGTGTATGGCCGCGACACTGAGCATCCGTCTCCACGCAGACGACCGGGAGGCCCTAGAGGTGGAGGCTCGCCGGCACGGGAAGGGTCTCAGCGCGTTCGTTCGGGAGCTGGCTGAGGCCGAGGCGCGACGAGTGCGTCGTGACGCAATTCGGGCCGAGGGTGATCGGGTGGTAGCCCATCTGGCTGCCCATCCCGAGGCTCAAGGCGAGCTTGAGGAGATCGGTACCCCGCTGGCTGATCTCCGGTGAGTCGGCACCCCGCTGGCAGCATTGTGGTCGTCGACTGGCGAGGCGGTGCGCTGCCGCAAGAGCCGGGCCAGCTACGCCCGAGCGTGGTCGTCGAGGATCACGAACTGTTCCCGGACGGGTACCCCAACACCCTCGTGGTGCCGCTGACGCGCGACGAGGGCCTGGCCCATCGCTCGTTCGCCGAACGCATCGAACCCAGCGCGGACAACGCAGCGAACGAGACGTGCTGGGCATTGGCCCACCACGTCACCAGCGTGTCGCTGCGACGCGTACAGCCAACCGGATCACGGGTCACCGCCGAGCAGTTGTCGAGCATTCGTCGACGCATCATGGTCGCGGTGGGGATGACCGCACCGCGGCCTTAAACCCGTCGGAACCAAACTCAAGATCACCTGACAGGCCGCCCAGCAACGCTTCAGCAAAGACGACCACCACGCGGGCGTTTGATGCGAAAAGGAGCGGCCTCGCTCCTCGTGGACTCACCGAGTAAGCCTCGGTGTGTTCGCGTTCGCACGACGAAGCAGGCGCCTTGTGAGCGAACGGTACGAGGGACAGCAGTACGTGGGAATGGACCCGCTACATCGCTCTGGACCGATCTAGCCCGATTGATGCTCAAGGGGCAGGAGTGCCTCGTAACGATGGAGTTCGTTGTCGGTAGCCACGAGGCGGAACCCGGCCCGGGCGAGGGTCTGTTGCGAGGCGATGTTGTCCAGCGTCGTGTCGGCGATCACCTTGGACACTCCATGGCCGGCGGCCACGGTCAGCAGGGCGTGCCGCCTCTGCGGCATAACCGTGACCGCGCGCAGACGGAGCCAGGCCGTAACCGATCTCGACGCAGCGATTGTCTGGCTTGCCCTTGAAGCCGATCCCTCCGACGGCCCGCCCGTCGGCCTGGCGGGTGATCCGGTAGTAACCGAACGGCTGTTGTTCTCCGCCCCTCGGCGGTGGCACGAAGGAAGCCGCCCACCGCGCCAACGTCGCCCTCGAAGGGGTAGTCGTCTGCCCAAGCATCGTCGGGTCCCGCGCGTCGAGCGAGGACGCGTTGCCCCTCTGCAACACCGATCGCGTGCAGTTGCAGGCGCGATGTTCGCACGTCGGTCACGGCGCCAGTGAAGCAGTCGCCATCCCCAAGCGCCACGGAGTTTTCGCCGTACGCGGATGGCACTGCGGGACACGAGATTACAGTTTGCATGTCCGTACGTGATAACGTACGGACATGGTGGAGGGAGCTGGCATGACTGCCGTGAGTGCAACGTCGGCCCGGTCGAACCTTTACCGGCTGATCGACCAGGTCAACGAGGAGTCTCAGCCGGTGACCATCACCGGGCAGCGAGGCAATGCCGTGCTGATCGGCGAGGCCGACTGGCAGTCGATTCAGGAGACCCTGTTCCTGGAGTCGGTTCCGGGGATGGCCGAGTCGATCCGTCAGGCACGGGCTGAGGGCGTGGAGGCCGCGTCGAGCCAACTCGACTGGTGACCGACTCGACGCTGGTCTATTCGCGTCAGGCCCACAAGGATGCGAAACGACTCGCATCCTCGGGCTTGAAGCAGCGGGCCCAACGGCTGCTCGACGTGCTCGCCGAGGACCCGCTCGGTGCACCTCCACGCTACGAAAAGCTTGTCGGTGACCTCGCCGGCTGCTACTCGCGACGCATCAATATCCAACACCGGCTCGTTTATGAGGTCATTCCGGACCGCCACGTTGTGCATGTCCTGCGAATGTGGACCCACTACGAGTAGCGATCACAGGTGCTGCTCGAATCGACCAGTTGTCACGCTCAGGGCAGCTGAGGCAGGCCGCGCTCGTCCAGGGGCCAGTACGGGTTGTGGGCGAGCTCCCAAAGATGCCCGTCCGGATCGGCGAAGTACCCGCTGTAGCCACCCCAGCCGGTGGCCAGGGGAGCCTTGGCGAGGTGGGCTCCGGCGCTTCGCGCGGCTGCGAAGGCCGCGTCAACCGCCTCGCGCGACGGCAAGTTGATCGCCAGCGTCACGCCGCGGAAGCCCTCGCCGGTGCGCTGCGGCGCCGCGCCACCGACGGAGTCAGACTGGCCGCGCGGCTAGGGTGAGAACAGACCGACAGAGGGAGCAGCACCATGCCGACCCACGACAGTGGCCAGAGCCGCCCGCAGCGCCAGCACGACGACCAGGTCGAGGAGGTCGCCGAGTCCGGCACTGAGGTCGCCGAACGGCACGAGAAGCTCACCGAGGACGTCGATGCAATCCTCGACGAGATCGACGACGTGCTCGAAGTCAACGCCGAGGACTTCGTCCGGGCCTTCGTCCAGAAGGGCGGGCAGTAGCGCCCGCCGCGCCGCCCGTAGGCTCGATAGGGTCGCCCAGCAGGCGCCAGCCCCGCACGAAGATGAGGTCGCCCAGCAGGCACCACCACCGCACAGAGGAGCGACGTTGAACCACGAGCGACCCGGCCCCTTTGTCCAGGGCCTGCTGCGCTACGCCACCGCGCCCGGCTCGTCGTCGTTCACCGAGTTCCTTGCCGCCGCGTCGCCCGACCTGCTGCCCACCTCACCGCAGCCCGGGGCCCTCGTGCCACACGGCACCACCATCGTCGCGGCGATCTACGCCGACGGTGTCGTCATGGCCGGCGACCGGCGGGCCACGGCAGGAAACCTGATCGCGCAACGAGACATCGAGAAGGTGTTCGCCTCCGACGACCACTCCCTCGTCGGCATCGCGGGCACGGCCGGACTCGCGATCGAGATCGTCCGGTTGTATCAGGTCGAGCTCGAGCATTACGAGAAGATCGAGGGCACCCAGCTCACCCTGGACGGCAAGGCGAACCGCCTCGCCACGATGATCCGTGGCAACCTCGGCCAAGCACTGCAAGGGCTGGCCGTCGTGCCGCTGTTCGCCGGCTTCGACGTCGATGCCCCTGACCCCGCCAACGGCGGGCGCATCTACAGCTTCGACGTCACCGGTGGTCGCTACGCCGAGCAGTACTACCACTCGGTCGGCTCCGGTTCGCTGTTCGCCCGGGGCGCGCTGAAGAAGCTGTGGCGCGCCGACCTCGACCGCGCCGGAGTCGTCCGGGCTACCGTCGAGTCGCTCTATGACGCCGCCGACGACGACGCGGCGACCGGCGGCCCGGACCTGACCCGCGGCATCTTCCCGGTTGTCATGCTGGCCACGGCACGGGGCACCGAGCGCGTCAGCGACACCGAACTCGACGGCGTCGTCCGCGCGATCCTCGCCGACCGCGAAGCCCGTCCGGGCGCCTGACGGGAGAGCACCATGTCGATGCCGTTCTACGCCTCCGCCGAGCAGATCATGCGCGACCGCTCGGAGTACGCCCGCAAGGGGATCGCTCGCGGCCGCAGCGTCATCGTGTTGACCTATGCCGACGGAGTCCTGTTCGTCGCCGAGAACGCCAGCTCGGCATTGCACAAGGTCAGCGAGATCTACGACCGGATCGCCTTCGCCGCGGTCGGTAAGTACAACGAGTTCGAGAACCTGCGGGTGGCCGGCATCCGGCTGGCCGACCTGCGCGGGTACTCCTACGACCGTCGCGACGTCACCGCGCGAGCTCTGGCCAACGCCTACGCGCAAACCCTCGGCACGATCTTCACCGAGCAGCAGAAGCCCTACGAGGTGGAGCTGTGCGTCGCGGAGGTGGGTGCCGGTCCCGAAGACGACCAGCTTTACCGCCTGTCCTACGACGGCACGATCGTCGACGAACCGGAGTTTCTGGTGATGGGCGGCCAGGCCGACGCCCTCACCGACGCGATGCGACGCTCCTTCACCGGCGGCCTCGACCTCGGTGCCGCGCTCGGGCTCGCGGTGGCGGCACTCGGCTCGGTCGGCGGCACCAACGGCGCCCCGCGCTCGCTGCCTGCCGGGCAGCTGGAAGTCGCGGTTCTGGACCGCACCCGCGGCGGCCGCAAGTTCAAGCGGGTCGTCGGGCCGGCGCTCACCGAACTGCTCCCCGCCGAGCAAGGGGAGCCCTCCGCGCCCGCGCCCGCCGACACCCCGCCCCACGACGAGGACTCCGCCGCGGGCAGGTGACGGCGCCACGCGGTGAACCGCCCGCGCGCCGCTGACGTGTCAACCTGCATGCGAACCCCGACACCAGGACGGCGTCGGCCGTGAGTAGCACACTGGTCCGCAGCCAGCGGCAGCAGGCGGATCGCCGTAGAGCCGGCGAGGGGAGGGCCGTGACCACGAGCGAGTCGGACCTCCTGCGCACCCTGCACGACCAGCACGCCCGCGCCCTGTGGTCCTACGTGGTCGGCCTCACCAACGGCGACCGGAGCCGGGCCCAGGACGTGGTGCAGGAGACGCTGCTGCGGGCCTGGCGCAATCCGCAGGTGCTCGACCAGTCGCTGGGATCGTCGCGCTCGTGGCTGTTCACCGTTGCCCGCCGCATTGTTATCGACGACTGGCGGGCCGCCCGCAGCCGCCCCGAGACGATCACCGATCAGGTGCCCGAGCGGCCCGTAGCCGACGGTTCCGAGCACGAGGTCGACCGCCAGGTGGTGGCTGCCGCGCTGCGGACGCTGTCCTACGAGCATCGCGAAGTGCTGCTGGAGTGTTACTTCCGAGGTGCCTCGGTCAGCCAGGCGGCGGTGACCATCGGCGTCCCGGCGGGCACGATCAAGTCGCGCACCCACTACGCACTGCGGGCACTCCGGCTGGCCCTCGACGAGTTGGGAGTACAGCTGTGAGTGCCGACCCCTTCGCGCACCTCGACGCGGCGTACATCCTCGGTGCGCTCGAGGACGCCGAGCGCGCCGGCTACGAAGCGCACCTGGCCGGTTGCCCGGCGTGCACCAGCAGGGTGAGCGAGCTGCGGGCGCTGCCCGCCCTGCTCACTGGCGTCACGGCCGGTGACTTTGCCGACGGCGAGCAGGTCCCCGACACGCTCTGGCCCGGCCTGCTGCGCCGCGTCGCCCGAGAACGCAGCCGCCGCCGTTGGGTGGGCGTTGCCCTCACCGCGGCCACCGTCGCCAGCCTGCTCGCCCTGGTGCTCGGACGCTGGCCGGCCAGCCCCGAGCACCAGCCGCAGGCCCGGGCCATGACCGCGCTGGTGAGCAGCCCGGTGCAGGCCACCGTCACGTTCCAGGCCAAGCCGTGGGGTACCGAGATCGAGCTGGCCTGCCAGTACACGGCAACCGGCACGCGTCCGACCGGATACACCTACACCCTCGTCGCCACCGACCGCAGCGGCACCTCGCAGACGCTCGGCAGCTGGACGCTCGTCCCCGGCACGACCCACTACATCAGCGGGACGTCCCTGCCGCAGGCCGAAATCCGAACCGTCCAGATCCAGCTGCCGAC
>JAYTRE010000271.1:0-2960 GCA_043746395.1 Pseudonocardiales bacterium | reverse complement strand
CAGCACGGCGCAGCGCTCGATGTGGCGCAGGAAGTCGAGCCCCAGCCCGCGGCCCTGGGCGGCGCCCGGGATCAGTCCCGGGACGTCGGCGATCGTGAACGTGGTGTCCCCGGCGCTGACCACCCCGAGGTTGGGCACCAGCGTGGTGAACGGGTAGTCCGCGATCTTGGGCCGGGCCGCCGACAGTGCCGCGATGAGGGAGGACTTGCCCGCGCTGGGGAAACCGACCAGCCCGACGTCGGCGACGCTCTTGAGCTCGAGCACCAGGTCGCGGGCGTCGCCGGGCTCGCCGAGCAGCGCGAAGCCGGGCGCCTTGCGACGGGTGGAAGCGAGCGCGGCGTTGCCGAGCCCTCCCCGCCCGCCGCGAGCTGCGACGAAGCGGCTGCCGATGCCAGTGAGGTCGACGAGCAGCTCGCCGTCGGCGTCGATGACCACGGTGCCGTCTGGCACCCGCAGTTCCAGGTCGCCGCCCTCGGCGCCGTTGCGGTGGCTGCCCGCACCCTGCTTGCCGTTGCCGGCGCGCTGGTGCGGGTGGTGGTGGAAGTCGAGCAGGGTATGGACGTTGGCGTCGACCACGAGCACGACATCGCCGCCGCGCCCGCCGTTGCCGCCGTCCGGTCCGCCGAGCGGCTTGAACTTCTCGCGGTGGACCGAGGCGACACCGTGGCCGCCGTTGCCGGCGGTCAGGTGCAGCACGACCCGGTCGATGAAGCTGGCCATGCCCTCACCTCCTGCCGATCGGGTAGTCGTCGGGTTCCCGCAGCGGCCCGGTCGGTCGGGCGCTGCGGAAAGGCAAGGGCGGGCGCCGGTTACCCGGGCCCGCCCTCAGCAGATGTGGTGCGGTGGTCCTCAGACCCCAGCCGAGACGATGCTGACGGTCTTGCGACCGCGCGAGAGCCCGAATTGCACGCTGCCCTCGACGAGCGCGAACAGCGTGTCGTCGCCACCGCGGCCCACCCCGGCGCCGGGGTGGAACTTGGTGCCGCGCTGGCGTATCAGGATCTCACCGGCATTGACGGTTTGACCGCCGTAGCGCTTCACGCCCAGGCGCTGGGCGTTGGAGTCGCGGCCGTTGCGGGAGCTGGACGCACCCTTCTTGTGTGCCATGTCGCTACGTCCCTACTTTGCGCTGATGCCGGTGACTTTGACCTGCGTCAGCTTCTGACGGTGGCCCATCCGCTTGTGGTAGCCGGTCTTGTTCTTGTACTTGTGGATGCGGATCTTGGGACCCTTGGTCTGCGCGAGCACCTCGGCGGTGACCGCGACCTTGGCCAGCTTGGCGGCATCGGTGGTGACCGCCGCGCCGTCGACGAGCAGGATCGCGGGCAGCGCTACCTCGGCGCCGGGTGCCGCGTCGAGCTTCTCGATCTCGATCACGTCGCCTTCGGCGACCCGGTACTGCTTGCCGCCGGTCTTGACGATCGCATACATGACGGTTCCACTCCTCGACTGCGGATGCGCGGTGCGCAGCGGTGGCGCGCACGCGGCAAAGCCCACTTAAAAATGGGCCGTTGTCTAGGTTACGGCACAGGGTCTGGCCGAGGCAAAACGCCCGGCAGCCGCGGCCGGGTTCAGCCCACGGCGATCGGTGGGCCGGCGGGACGGCTGGCGGTCCGGCGACGACGTCGCACGGGCGGCGCCGAGCCGGACGCGGCCTCGAGCTCGAGCTCGGGCTCGGCGTCGGCCCCCGACGCGGCATCGGGCTCGACAGTGCCGCCGAACTGCCGCTCGTGCTCCTGCTCGTGCTCCTGCTCGTGCTCCTGCAGCTCGGCTGGGCTGCCCGAGTCGGCGGACAGTTCGGCCGGGCTGCCCGAGTCGGCGGACGGTTCGGCCGGGCTGGCCTCGGTCGCGCTGTCGGGCCCCGCGGCCGGTACGTCGTCGCCGTACTCCTCGGGGTGCGCCGCGCTATGGATCGCGGCCATCGCTGCTAGCGCGGCCTGCCGCTGCTCGGGGTTGGCCGGCTCGACGTCGATCGGCTCGGCGCCCGACTTGGCCCCACGCCGGCGGCGGGTCTTGGGCCGCTCCTCGTCCTCGGCGTCCGCGCCCGAAGACGAGGACGAGGCGGACTTGTCGACCGGCTCGGTGTGCACGATGACCCCGCGGCCCCGGCACACCTCACACGTCTCGCTGAACGCCTCCAACAGGCCCTCGCCCACCCGCTTGCGGGTCATCTGCACCAAGCCCAACGAGGTCACCTCGGCGACCTGGTGCTTGGTGCGGTCGCGGCCCAGGCATTCGGTGAGCCGCCGCAGGACCAGGTCCCGGTTGGATTCGAGCACCATGTCGATGAAGTCGATGACGACGATGCCGCCGACGTCGCGCAGCCGCAGCTGACGCACGATCTCCTCGGCGGCCTCGAGGTTGTTGCGGGTCACGGTCTGCTCGAGGTTTCCGCCGGCACCGACGAACTTGCCGGTGTTGACGTCGATGACCGTCATGGCCTCGGTGCGGTCGATCACCAGCGAGCCGCCCGAGGGTAGCCACACCTTGCGGTCGAGGGCCTTCATCAGCTGCTCGTCGACGCGCAGGTCGTGGAACAGGTCGGACTGTGCCGCGTGCCGCGAGACCCGTTCACCGAGATCGGGTGCGACGCCCTCGACGTAGTCAGAGACCGTCGTCCAGGCGTCCTCCCCCTGAACGACGAGGCTGGTGAAGTCCTCGTTGAACACGTCGCGGACGACGCGGATCGCCAGGTCTGGTTCGCCGTGGACGAGCGTCGGGGCGGCCGTCGTCTTGTGCGCCTTCTTCGAGATCGTCTCCCACTGCGCCTTGAGCCGGTCGACGTCGTGGGTGATGTCCTGCTCGCTGGCGCCTTCGGCCGCCGTGCGGATGATCACCCCGGCCTCGTCGGGGACGATCTTTTTCAGGATCGCCTTGAGACGGTGCCGCTCCGTGTCGGGCAGCTTGCGGCTGATGCCGGTCATGCCGCCGCCGGGCACGTACACCAAGAAGCGGCCCGG